>JAJYXA010000136.1 GCA_021791235.1 Pseudomonadota bacterium | reverse complement strand
TTGCGAGTGGACTAGGATGCCGTAGAGCGGGGCGCGCAATTCGTGCGTCATCCCAGTGATGTAGTGGAATTTCACCAGGGTGACCGAATCGGCGGCATCGCGCGCCACCTGCAGATTGGCGTCGGTGGCGCGGTGTGCGTCGATCATCATGGATGAGAGACAGGCTTGACGACGCGGCCAGGATGGTTGTGGGTGAGCCGGTCGAAGAAGTTCGACCGCAGCTAGCGGGTCGACGTAGGCTTTGGTGATGTTGATCTGCGATACGACGACCAGCAGCATCCTCGCCAGCAGCGCCGAGCGCGTGTCGGCGAACACGTAGCCATAGCCGGCTAGTTACATCTGCGTCGGTTCAACAGCGTGCCCAACTGGAATCTGGCTTTGCAGGGCAACAAGCGCGAGGAACGTGCCTCCGGCCATTCAATGCCGGCAACGATCACCGCCGCCCACCAGCGCGACTTATTGATTTTGGTTTGCTTGGGAAGAAAGTGCAAAAAGTCGACCGGCTCGCCAAACTGTACGCCAGCGCAAACTCTTCAGTCGAGGCGCTGCCGAACATCAGCCAGTCGACATGATCGGCGTCCTCTGCATGCTCGATCAGGGTGATGAACTGGGTATAGAGCGTGGGTTCCCTCCTGGCGATCACGGCGAACGGTCATACCATCAGCGCCAGCCACGCCGGCTGCGTGGACAACCGCACGCGGCTGACCAGGGTGACGCCGTGGGTGCTCAGCGGAATCTCGAAATACAGTTCGTGCGCCAGCGCCATCATGACCGATTTGAGCGCAAAAAAATGAAGGGGAAACTCGCATATATGAGCGAAATGAAGGTCGATCCCGGAAAACCAAAATCATCACCCCGCGTCAGCAAAACCATATCGGGGTCGTAGCGTGCAGCGTAGACGCTGATCGGCAGCGCAGCCGGATATCACGATGGAAACGGTGATTAACGCGGCGAGCGCGTTCTAGAAATTGTAGGTGATTGCCATGGTCGTGCCGAATGTTCAAGACTTTCTGGATGAGCGTGTTCGTCATACCGATGGTCGAAACATGATCGTATCTTAATCATGCAATAAGCGTTCCATCGTTTGCGTGGCAGGCATGTCCGTCGTACGTCGAATTGCGTATTCGCCTGGATAGCACTTGCCTCTACCATTGTCAAACGAAACCCGGCATGACGCCGGTGAGTCTATTTGGGAGCAGAGATGAGACACGGAGATATTTCTAGCAGCCGCGATTGCGTCGGCGTCGCAGTCGTAAACTACAAAATGCCACGCCTGCACTCGCGCGCCGAGGTGCTCGCCAACGCCCGAGCCATCGCCGACATGGTCGTCGGGATGAAATTCGGCCTTCCAGGAATGGACCTTGTAATTTTTCCCGAATACAGTACCCACGGCATCATGTACGACCGCGACGAGATGTACGCGACCGCGTCGACCGTGCCAGGCGAGGAAACCGAGATATTTGCCGAGGCCTGCCGCAAAGCAAAGGTATGGGGGGTGTTTTCGCTGACCGGCGAGCGCCACGAGAGCCACCCAGACAAGGCTCCGTACAACACCCTGATATTAATGAACGACCAAGGCGAGATCGTGCAGAAATACCGCAAGATCATGCCTTGGTGCCCGATCGAGGGCTGGTATCCGGGCGACTGTACCTATGTCTCTGAAGGTCCCAAGGGACTCAAGGTCAGCCTCATTATCTGCGACGACGGAAATTATCCGGAAATCTGGCGCGACTGCGCGATGAAGGGCGCCGAACTTATCGTGCGCTGCCAGGGCTATATGTACCCGGCCAAGGAGCAGCAGGTGATGGTGTCCAAAACGATGGCGTGGATGAACAACGTCTACGTCGCGGTCGCCAACGCTAGCGGCTTCGACGGCGTGTATTCGTATTTCGGCCATTCGGCCATTGTCGGCTTCGACGGCCGCACGCTCGGCGAGTGCGGCGAAGAAGAAAACGGCATCCAGTACGCCGAGTTGTCAATGTCGCTGATCCGCGATGCGCGCCGCAACGGCCAGTCGCAGAACCATCTATTCAAGCTCCTGCACCGCGGCTACACCGGCGTCATCAACTCCGGTGATGGCGAGCGCGGCGTTGTCGAGATGCCGTATTCGTTTTACCGCACCTGGGTCAACGACCCCGAAGCCGCGCGCGCCATGGCCGAGGCGATCACTCGCCCGACCATCGGCACCGACGAATGCCCGATCGACGGCATTCCCAACCAGAGCACGCCACGCCACCGCTAAGCGGTCAACGCAGCAAATAGCGTCTACTGCAACGGGTGCGCCAGGCTGCGGGATTGCGCGCACCAAGCCGGGGCGACGTACAGGTATGGTGCCTGCTGGGCGCAAGAGCGTACTAAATGCACTCCATCAGAGCATTGGGTGTAGAAGTTCAGATCTGATCTGACAGTTGTCCCGCTTTGACGGTGCCTGATTGTCAGGTCAGTTCAAGTTGTCGATCTTTTCCTGCCACGCCTCCTTTCCAGCGATCAAGGTTTTCAGAGGTGATCTGTCCGCTTTTGAGCTCACGCCGAGGTCGGCCAGCGCCTGGTTCAAGCGTTCAAACAGCGCATCCGTGAGATGGCGTTCCTTGAGGGCTTCGCGGAACGCCCATACCGTGCGCGCATCCGGCACGTTGCCAGACAGCTCAAGCCCGAGGAAGCGCATGAAGGAGAGCCGGTCGCTGACCTGGTATTGCAGCCGCTTGTCGGACAGGTTGTGCAGGCGCTGCAAGGTGAGCGGCTTGCCCCAAGGGATACCGCCCCTGCGGGACATAAATATGAGCACGCGGCAGGCGGCTTGCGTTCTTTGCTGTCGATGCGGGCAAGAATGGGACGGAATATTGCCCAGTCAATGACGCGGCATCCAGCCGCTCCAGCGGGGTCGCCCGTTTTACTCAGACTGGCGTGGCGGTTTTCAAGGCCAAACGGGCTGCTTTGCATGGCGTA
>JAJYXA010000249.1 GCA_021791235.1 Pseudomonadota bacterium | reverse complement strand
AACCGGCAGCCACGTTTGCGCTGGTGGGGCTGGTCTATCCGTTTTATGAAGGCATCGTCTGGAACGGCAACTACGGCATCCAGGACTGGCTGGCGGCCAGCACGGGTGCCAAGTTCCATGATTTCGCCGGCTCGGTGGTGGTGCATGCGGTGGGCGGCTGGATTGCCCTGCCCGCGGTGCTGCTGCTGGGCGCGCGGCGCGGTCGTTACACCAGGGACGGCCTGGTTTCGGCGCACCCGCCGTCCAACATTCCGTTCCTGGCGCTCGGCGCATGGATTCTGACGGTGGGCTGGTTCGGTTTCAATGTGATGTCGGCGCAGCTGATCGAGGCGGTGTCCGGTCTGGTGGCGGTGAATTCCCTGATGGCGATGGTGGGCGGCACGCTCACCGCGCTGGTGATCGGCCGCAACGACCCCGGCTTCATCCACAATGGCCCGCTGGCCGGTCTGGTGGCGGTGTGTGCGGGTTCGGACCTGATGCATCCGCTCGGCGCGCTGGCGACCGGCGCCATTGCCGGCGCGCTGTTCGTGTGGATGTTCATGGTGACGCAGAACAAGTGGAAGATCGACGACGTGCTCGGGGTGTGGCCGCTGCACGGTCTGTGCGGGGCGTGGGGCGGCATCGCCGCCGGCATCTTTGGAGCCGAGGCGCTGGGCGGCATCGGCGGCGTCAGCCTGGTGGCGCAACTGGTCGGCACGCTGGGCGGCGTGACGGTGGCCATACTCGGCAGTCTGGTCGTCTATGGCGTGCTGAAGCAGCTGGTGGGTCTGCGGCTGGATGCGGAAGCCGAATTCAACGGCGCCGACCTCAGCATCCACAAGGTGTCGGCGACGGCCGAGCGCGAAACCAACTGGTAATCGACGGGTAACCGGCTAGTTTTTCTGCAGTTGCCGCAGATATTTGCGGCGCTCGATACGCAATTGTTCGAGTTGGCGGTCGATTTGCACCACGTCGGGGTGCTGCCTGGTGTATTGCAGCAGCAGTTCGGTGCGCCTGATGCGCAACTCAACCTGTTTCTTGTCGAGGCCGGCGAGATAGGGGTCGGGCTCAACCGGCGGTTTTTGCGCCGCAGGGTCGTCCGGGCCGGGCGCTCTCGGAGAAGGCGCGGCTGATGTCGCGCCTGCGTCGGGTTGCGGGACGCTGGCGCCCGGCGGCGTCGCGATGGGCGCATCCTGCTGGGTTGAAGGCAGAAAATACTCGATGACGATGAGGCCCACCCCGATCAGCAGGAATACGGCGGCTGGCGTGCCAAATGCCAGCAGGGGTAGCAGCCGCGGGACGCGGTTGGAAGGCGGCAGCGCAGGTGCCTGCGGTGCGGCCGGAGCCAGCGCATGGAGCGCGTTGACCAGGGAGCGGGCATCGGGGCGGTTTCCCGGATTCTTGTCCAGCATGCGCGTCAGCAGGCTGGACAGCCCGGCAGGCAGCTGGGGGCGCAGGGAGGCGGCTGGCACCGATGTTTCATGGATCACGCGGTACACGATGGCGGGCAGGCTGGCGCCGTCGAAGGCGTATTGCCCCGTGAGCATTTCGTACAACACGGCGCCGAGCGAGAAAATATCCGAGCGCCCATCGATCTCGCGTCCCATGGCCTGCTCCGGCGACATGTAGCGCGGCGACCCGAGCATCTGCCCGGCTTGGGTGCGGTCGCTGTTGACCAGACGGGCAATGCCGAAGTCGGTCAGCTTGACGCGCCCGCGCCGGCCGGTGACGACGACGTTGGCGGGTTTGATGTCGCGGTGGATGACGCCGTGCTCGTGTGCAAACGCCAGCGCTTCGGCCATTTGCGTGGCGGTGTCGAGCGCCAGATCGAGCGGTATCGGGCCCTTGTTCATCAGGTCGCGCAGCGTGACGCCGGACAGATACTCCATGGCGATATAGGCGAGCCCGTCAGCCTCGCCGACGTCGTAGATGGTCACGATATTGGGGTGCGACAGCCGGCCGGCGCTTTGCGCCTCGCGCAGAAAACGCGATTCGGCGTCGGCGCCTTCCTGCCGCAGTTGCTCGATGGATACGGTCTTGATGGCGACCGTTCGCTCGATCAGCGGGTCGCGTGCCCGGTAAACCGTTCCCATCGCCCCTTGCCCGATTTCATCGAGAATTTCGTAGCGGCCGATTTTCATCGGCGCACGAACATCAGGACTGGCATTCAATAATCTGTCCTTGCACCGTGCGGCTGTCTTCGCCCAGCAGATACAGATACCACGGCGTCAGGTCGTCCACGCCGGGCACGGTTTCGGGCGAGAGCCCGGGATGGGTGCGCGCGCGCAGGGTGGTCGCCACCTGGCCGGGGATCAGGGTGTTGATGCGCAGGTTTTCCTGAGTGCCGAGTTCGTCGGCCCAGATGCGGGTGAGCGTCTCCAGCCCCGACTTCGCCACGGCATAACCGCCCCAGTATGCGCCGGGATGATGGCCGTGGGTCTCGCCGGTGAATACCACCGAGGCATCCGGCGCCTGTTTCAGCAGCGGCAGGCAGGCGCGGGTGAGCGCAAACGGCGCAATGAGATTGACCCGCATCAGGGTCCGCCATTGCTCCAGGGTCTGCAGTTCGAGTGGCGTCAGGCTGTGGAACTGGTGCGCACTGTGCAGCAGCCCGTCGAGCCGCTTCAGGTGATGCGCGAGGGTACCAGCCAGCGTTTCCAGACTGCGATCGTCGGCGGCGCCGAGGTCGTAGGGGAACATCGCCGGTTCGGGGCCGCCGGCCGCGACGATTTCGTCGTACACCGCTTCGAGTTTGGCTTCGTTGCGCGCCAAGAGGGCGACTGTGGCGCCGTGGCGCGCGAAGGCCAGACTGGCAGCGCGACCGAGGCCCGAACTGGCGCCGGTGACGAGGATGACGCGGCCTGCAAGCAGGTCAGGGCGGGGCAGATAGTCTTTCATAGCGTTTCCAGCAGCGAGGCGGCCGATTGTACTCCGCTCCGGGTTGCACTTTCGAGCGTGGCGGGATAG
>JAJYXA010000261.1 GCA_021791235.1 Pseudomonadota bacterium | reverse complement strand
TCCTAGCTCCTAGTCCCTTATTTACAGAACGCTCTTGACGGCGCTGACCACGTTCTCAGGCGTAAAGCCGAAGTGCTTGAACAGCGCCGGAGCCGGGGCGGATTCGCCGAAGCGGTCGATGCCGACCACGGCGCCTTCCAGGCCCACGTACTTGCGCCAGAAGTCGGTGACGCCGGCTTCCACCGCGACGCGCGGCAGGCCTTTCGGCAGCACGCTGGCCTTGTAGTCGGCGTCCTGGCGGTCGAAGGTGTTGGTCGACGGCATCGAGACCACGCGCACGGCGATGCCTTCGGCGGCCAGCGCTTCCTGGGCTTTGACGGCCAGTTCGACTTCGGAGCCGGTGGCGATGATGACGGCGCGGGCAGAGGCGGCGTCACGCAGCACGTAGCCGCCACGGGCGATGTTGGCGAGAGTCGCTTCGTCGCGCTTCATGAACGGCAGGTTCTGGCGGCTGAGGATGTGGCAGGTGGGGCCGGTGGTGCGCTCGACCGAAGCCACCCAGCCGACCATCGTCTCCACGGTGTCGCACGGACGCCAGACGTCGATGTTGGGGATCATGCGCAGGGTGGCGGTCTGCTCGACCGGCTGGTGGGTGGGGCCGTCTTCGCCGAGGCCGATGGAGTCGTGGGTGAACACGTGGATCACGCGCTGCTTCATCAGCGCGGCCATGCGGATGGCGTTGCGCGAATATTCGGAGAACATCAGGAAGGTGCCGCCGAACGGCAGCACGCCGCCGTGCAGCGCCATGCCGTTCATGATCGCGGCCATGCCGAATTCGCGCACGCCGTAGCTGATGTAGTTGCCGGGCTTGCCGTGGCGCACCGGATGGCAGCCTTCCCAGTTGGTGAGGTTGGAGCCGGTGAGGTCGGCCGAGCCGCCGAGGAACTCGGGCAACGCGGGCGCCAGCGCGTTGATCGCGATCTGGCTGGCCTTGCGGGTGGCGACGGTTTCGCCCTTGGCGTTGATCGCGGCCAGCCTGTCGGCGACGTGCGCCTTCCAGTTGGCGGGCAGGTCGCCCTTCATGCGGCGCTCGAACTCGGCGGCCTCGGCAGGATAGGCCTTCTTGTATTCGGCGAACTTGTTGTTCCACAGCGTTTCGAGTCCCTGCCCCTTGGTCTTGGCGTCCCAGCCGGCGTAGATGTCGGCGGGGATTTCGAACGCGTGGTGGTTCCAGCCCATGTTCTTGCGGGTGGCCTCGACTTCCTCGTGGCCCAGCGCGGCGCCGTGCACGTCGTGGGTGCCGGCCTTGTTGGGCGAACCCTTGCCGATGACGGTCTTGCAGCAGATCAGGGTGGGCCTGCCGGTTTCGGCCTTGGCGGCCTGGATCGCGGCTTCCAGCGCGACGACATTGTGGCCGTCGACATTGGGGATGACATGCCAGCCGTAGGCTTCGAAGCGCTTGGCGGTGTCGTCGGTGTACCAGTGCTCGATGTGGCCGTCGATCGAGATGCCGTTGTCGTCCCAGAAGGCGATCAGCTTGCCGAGCTTCCAGGTGCCGGCCAGCGCGCAGGCTTCGTGCGAGACGCCTTCCATCATGCAGCCGTCGCCCAGGAACACGTAGGTGTGGTGGTCGACGATGGCGTGGCCGGGCTTGTTGAATTCGGCGGCGAGGATCTTTTCCGCCATCGCCATGCCGACGGCATTGCTGATGCCCTGGCCGAGCGGGCCGGTGGTGGTTTCGACGCCGGGGGTGTAGCCGTATTCGGGGTGGCCCGGGGTCTTGGAGTGCAGCTGGCGGAACTGCTTGAGGTCGTCCATCGACAGGTCGTAGCCGGTCAGGTGCAGCAAGGCATAAATCAGCATCGAGCCGTGGCCGTTCGACAGCACGAAGCGGTCGCGATCCGCCCACTTGGGGTTGGTGGGATTGTGGCGCATATGGTGATTCCACAGCGTTTCGGCGATTTCCGCCATGCCCATGGGGGCGCCGGGGTGGCCGGATTTGGCTTTTTCGACAGCATCCATCGCAAGCGCGCGGATGGCATTGGCCAGGTCGTTACGGGTTGGCATTGCGTTCCCTTCAGCTAAGTAAAAAAACCGTCGCATTCCCCGCCCGCGAAAGCCGCCCGAGGGCAGCTTGGGCAGAATATGCAAAAACCTTGATTATCCGTCAGCATGGCGGGCTTCCGCAAGCCGCGCCCGAAGCAGGGAAAAGGAGTTTTGCGACAAGGGCTTAAGCCGGCAAGCTCAGACACCGACTCAGGGTCGGCGCGCTAAAATCTTTTTATTTGGCCGATGCGGCGGCTTATGCTCCGGCCGCCCTCAGCCAGTCGCGCCACAGTTCGAACAGATCGGGGCTGGCCGAAGCCACCACCGACCGTTCCCACACGTCGGCAACGTCGAACGTGCCCGACAGGCTGGCCAGCCGTCCGCCCGCCTCTTCCAGGATCAGCGCGCCGGCGGCGTAATCCCACAGTTTCTGCCCGCCGTGGACATAAATGTCGAAACGCCCGGCGGCGGTGTAGCACCAGTCGAGGGTGGAGGCGCCAAAATTGCGCTGCGAGGCATACGGCGGCCACGCCGCCAGCCGCCCGGCCAGTTCGCGGTCGATGCGTTTCATTTCCACCCCGGCCAGCGCGCGGCGCAGCTCGGGGACGGGCGTCCGCAAGGGCAGCCGGGTCCCGTTCAGATGCGCGCCGCGCCCGCGCTCGGCGGTGAACATCTCGTCGGCGACGGGGTCGTACACGACGCCGAGCTGGCGCTCGCCCTTGTAGAGATAGGCCACCGACACGGCGAAATAGGGCACGCCGGCGACGAAGTTGGAGGTGCCGTCGATCGGATCGACGCACCACAAGCCGTCGCGTCCGGCATCCCAGGCCTCGTGCTGCCGCCGCTCGGTCATCTCCTCGCCCAGCACCGGCACGTCCCTGATCCGGGGCAACGCCGCCTCGAGCGCGGCCTGCGTCGCCGCGTCGGCCTCGGTGAACAGGCTGCCGTCCACCTTGTGACTGTGCGTCACCTTGAG
>JAJYXA010000192.1 GCA_021791235.1 Pseudomonadota bacterium | reverse complement strand
TCTCCGCATCGACTGGGGCAAGAGCGCCGAAGAGGTGCACAACCTGGTGCGCGGCGTCGCCCCGCCCTATCCCGGGGCATTTACCCGGATCGGCGGCTTGACGCTGCGCATCCTGCGCACCCGGCTGGAGCCAAATAGGCACCCTAGAAGCGGCGCACCTGGGTTATATTTCGAAGCGGGGGCCTATTTCGCCGACTGCGGCGACGGCAAAGTGCTGCGCATACTGGAACTGGAAGCAAAGGACGACCGGGGCAACACGCTCGATCCGGCGGCATTGGCTCAAGACAAAATCACTTTCGCATAATCCTATGAAAAAAATCCTGATACTCGGCGTCAACGGCTTCATCGGCCACCACCTGTCCAAACGCATCATCGCCAAGACCGACTGGGAGGTCTACGGCATGGACATGCAGACCGAGCGCATTTCCGACCTCATGGACGAAAAGCGCTTCCATTTCTTCGAGGGCGACATCACCATCAACAAGGAATGGATCGAATACCACGTGCGCAAGTGCGACACAGTGCTGCCGCTGGTGGCGATCGCCACGCCGGCAACCTACGTGAAGGAACCGCTGCGCGTGTTCGAACTCGACTTCGAGGCCAATCTGCCGATCATCCGCTCGGCGGTCAAATTCAAGAAGCGCGTGGTGTTTCCTTCGACCTCGGAAGTCTACGGCATGTGCCGCGACGGCGAATTCGATCCGGAGTCTTCCGAACTCGTGCTCGGACCGATCAACAAGCCGCGCTGGATCTATTCCTGCGCCAAGCAATTGATGGACCGCGTGATCCACGCCTACGGCATGCAGCACGGGCTGGATTACACGCTGTTCCGGCCGTTCAACTGGATCGGGGCGGGTCTCGATTCGATCAACACCCCCAAGGAAGGCAGCTCGCGCGTGATCACGCAGTTCCTCGGCCATATCGTGCGCGGCGAGAACATCAAACTGGTGGACGGCGGCAAACAAAAGCGCGCTTTCACCTACATCGACGACGGTATCGATGCCCTGCTCAAGATCATCGACAATCAAGGCGGCATCGCCAGCGGCCAGATTTACAACATCGGCAATCCGAAGAACAACTACTCGGTGAGGGAACTCGCCGAGATGATGCTGAAACTCGCGCTCGAGTACCCCGAATACCGCAGCCACGCGAAAAAAGTGAAACTGGTCAAGACCAGTTCGGCGCAGTATTACGGCAAGGGCTACCAGGACGTGCAGAACCGCGTGCCGAAAATCAGCAACACCTGCAAGGACCTCGCCTGGCGGCCGAAGGTGAACATGCAGCAGGCGATGAAGCATATTTTCGACTTCTATCGCGGCCATGTGGCCGAGGCGCGCCACCTCGTAGATTGAAGCAAGTCAAATATGCCAAGAGCGGCCATTGCGCGCTACGCGCGCCAACCGTGTTTTCTGAACGGATGAAAAGCACATCCATTCAGAAAACACGGTTATGAATAAAAGCAAACCAGGTTCGGGGTGCGTCTCAAACAAGATCGCCGATTGCACACGGATGCGCTTTTCGTCCGTGCCCAATCGACTTGCGCGGACGGGCCGCCGTCCGCGCAAGTCGATTAGACACCTTCTCCCATGAAGCTCGCACTGAAAATCGACGTCGACACCTATCGCGGCACGCGCGAAGGCGTGCCGCGGCTGATCGAAGTCCTGGAAAAGCACGCAGCCGGTGCGACGTTCCTGTTCAGCCTGGGGCCGGACCATACCGGGCGCGCGATCAAGCGCGCGTTCCGCCCCGGCTTCATGAAGAAGGTGTCGCGCACCTCGGTGCTGGAGCACTACGGCCTCAAGACGCTGCTCTACGGCACGCTGCTGCCCGGCCCCGACATCGGCAAGCGCTGCGCCGACATGCTGCGCGCCACCCGCGATGCGGGATTCGAAGTCGGCATCCACACCTGGGATCACGTCAAATGGCAGGATCATGTCGCGCGGCGCGGCGAACGCTGGACCGGCGAGCAGATGGGCGCGGCCTACCTGCGCTTTTCGGAAATCTTCGGCGAAGCCGCGCGCACCCATGGCGCCGCAGGCTGGCAGATGAATCTGCACGCACTGCGCCTCACGCAGCGGCTGGGTTTCGATTATTGCTCGGACACGCGCGGCCGCTGCCCTTTCATGCCGGTCTATCGCGGCGAAATCGTCGCCTGCCCGCAACTGCCGACCACCCTGCCCACACTGGACGAACTGATAGGCCTCGAAGGGCTCGATGCAGGCAATGTCGCCGCGCACCTGCTCAAGCTGTCGGAGAACCCGCCGCCTAGCGGCCACGTCTATACCCTGCACGCCGAGCTCGAGGGCATGAAGCTCCTGCCCGTGTTCGAAGCGCTGCTTGAGGGCTGGAAGGCCATGGGCTACGAACTGGTGCCTACGCGCGAAATTTACGCGACGCTCAAAGCGCAAGACCTGCCGCGGCATGAGCTGATCATGGGCGAAATTCCCGGAAGATCGGGCACGCTCGCCCTCCAAGGCAAGGAATTCCTCGCTTGAAATGGGCGGAAACCTTCCTTGTATGAAGCGCTTACGATCGAAGTTGCGTTCCCAGCGCGATTCAACAACAATATCCACGGGCGATCACCAACTGGCCATTACAATTCATGGAAAAGAAAGTTGAGGATTTTTCCCTGCCCAGCACCGGCGGCAAGACGTTCCAGCTGTCACAGGCCAAAGACAAGTTTCTGGTGCTGTACTTCTATCCCAAGGACAACACGCCGGGTTGCACCGCCGAGAGCCTCCAGTTTCGCGGCCTGCATCCGCAGTTCGTCGCACTCGGCGGCGGCATCTACGGCATTTCGCGCGACAGCCTCAAGTCGCATGAAAATTTCAAGGCGAAGCACGAATTTCCTTTCGACCTGCTCGCCGATACCGAAGAGAAGGCCTGCAACCTGTTCGGGGTGATCAAAATGAAGAATATGTACGGCAAGCAGGTACGCGGCATCGAACGCAGCAGCTTCGTGGTCGATCGCAAA
>JAJYXA010000193.1 GCA_021791235.1 Pseudomonadota bacterium | reverse complement strand
GCACCACCTCGGCCTTCTTGTTCACGACGTGGTCGATGAAGCCCGGGTCCTGGTGGGTGAAGCCGTTGTGGTCCTGGCGCCAGACGTGTGACGCGAGCAGGTAGTTCAACGAGGCGATCTTGCGCCGCCAGGGCAGCTCTGCGCTGACCTTCAGCCACTTGGCGTGCTGGTTGAACATCGAGTCGACGATGTGGATGAAGGCCTCGTAGCAGTTGAACAGGCCGTGCCGCCCGGTGAGCAGGTAACCTTCGAGCCAGCCCTCGCACTGGTGCTCGCTCAACACTTCCATCACCCGCCCCTCGGGCGCGAGGAATTCGTCATTGGGCAGGGTCGCGCCGTCCCACTGCCGGTCGGTCGCTTCGAACAGGGCTTCCAGGCCGTTGGAGAGCGTCTCGTCGGGCCCGAAGACGCGGAAATTCCGCTGCTCACCGTTCAGCTTCGCCACGTCGCGCAGGAAGCGTCCGAGCGCATGGGTGTCGCCGCTGCCGGGTGTTCCCGGCACAGGCACGTCGACCGCGTAGTCGCGGAAATCCGGCAGCCGCAGGTCGCGCAGCAGCATGCCGCCGTTGGCGTGGGGATTGGCACCCATGCGCCGTTCGCCCTCGGGGGCGAGCTCGGCCAGCTCCGGCTTCAGGCGGCCCTGTTCGTCGAAGAGCTGCTCGGGCCGGTAGCTCTTCAGCCAGTCTTCCAGCAGCTTGAGATGCCCGGGATGGCTGTTCGGGTTGAGCGGCACCTGATGCGCGCGGAACGTGCCTTCGATCTGCAGCCCATCGACCAGCTTCGGCCCGGTCCAGCCCTTGGGCGAGTCGAGCACGATCATCGGCCAGCGCGGCCGCGTCGAGTCTCCGCTGTTGCGGGCGTGGTGCTGGATTTTCCTGATATGTTCCACCGCCTTGTCGAGCGCCGCGGCCATGGCCTGGTGCATCGGCATGGGCTCGTGCCCCTCGACGAAGATGGGCGTCCAGCCGTAGCCGCGCAGCAACTGCTCCAGCTCCTCGCGCGTGATGCGGGCCAGGACGGTCGGGTTGGAAATCTTGTAGCCGTTGAGATGCAGGATCGGCAGCACGGCGCCGTCTGTGGCCGGATCGAGGAATTTGTTGGAATGCCAGGCGGTGGCCAGCGGTCCGGTTTCCGCTTCGCCGTCGCCGACGACGCAGGCGACGATCAGATCGGGATTGTCGAACACCGCCCCGAACGCATGGCTGAGCGAATAGCCCAGCTCGCCGCCCTCGTGGATCGAGCCGGGACACTCGGGCGAAGCGTGACTGGGGATGCCGCCGGGAAAGGAAAACTGCTTGAACAGCCGCTTCATTCCGGCCTCGTCCCGGCTGATGTCCGGATAGATCTCGCTGTAACTGCCTTCGAGGTAGGTGTTGCCCACCACCGCCGGGCCGCCGTGCCCGGGGCCGCAGACGTAGATCATGTCGAGGTCGTATTGCTTGATGACCCGGTTCAGGTGCGCGTAGATGAAGTTCTGCCCGGGGGTCGTGCCCCAGTGTCCCAGCAGCATGCGCTTCACGTCCGAGGGCGCCAGCGGCCGCGCGAGCAGCGGATTGTCCTGGAGAAAAATCTGCCCGACCGAGAGATAGTTGGCGGCGCGCCAGTAGGCGTCGATCCTGGCGAGCAGTTGTTGCGTGAGCGTGCTGGTTTTCATGGTCTGAGTTTCCGAAATGCGCCTAAGATCATCGCTGCCACAGGATGTGGGCATCCTCCAGCGGAACCGCGACGCCGTCGCGCTGCGCTATCAGCCGCGCCGTGTAGTCCGTCGCCGGGCGGCTCGCCGGCACCGCTGCGCGATAGGCGTAGCCGTTGATGGCGCCCACCAGTTGCCGCACGCGCTGCATCGCCACGCGCACGGGTGCCGCACCGTCGATGCCGTCGGCGTAGAGCTCGACCCGCACCGCCTCCGGGTCGAGGTCGTCGAGATAGGCTTGAACCTCGAATACATGCTGCCCGCCGTCGCTTTCGAGCTTCACTGCGCCGAAACGCAGCGCGCTCCAATGTTGCGCCAGCGCGTGCCGCCAATCGAGCAAGTCCGCGCCGACTGCGCCTTTATCGGCAGCGCGCTCGCGGTAGGCCGAGGCCGCCGGCAGGTAGTGCTGCTCGGTGTATTCGCACACCGCGCGGTTGGTGGAAAAACGTGGCGTCAATTGTGCCATGCTCTCGCGCATCCGGGCCACCCAGGCGGCAGGAATGCCTTGCTCGTCGCGCGTGTAAAATTCCGGGATCACTTCGCGTTCGAGCAGGTCGTAGAGGGCTTCGGCTTCGACGGCGTCCCAGGCGGGATCGTCATCGTGCTCCCGGCCGTCGCCTAAGGCCCAGCCCACTTCCGGGGTGTAGGCTTCCGCCCACCAGCCGTCCAGTTCGGACAGATTGATGCCGCCATTGACCAGCACCTTCATGCCGCTGGTGCCGCACGCTTCCCAGGGGCGGCGCGGCGTGTTGAGCCAGACATCGACGCCCTGCACCAGATTTTCCGTGAGCAGCATATCGTAGTCGCTGAGGAAGATCACGTGGGGGCGTGCCTCGGGCCGGCGAATGAACTGCAGCCATTGCCGGATCATGGCCTGTCCTTCCAGGTCTGCGGGATGGGCCTTGCCGGCCATGATGAGCTGTACCGGGCGCGCAGGATCGGTCAGCAGGCGCAGCAGCCGTTCGGGGTCGTGGAGCAGCAGGTTCGGCCGCTTGTAGCTGGCAAAACGGCGGGCAAAACCCAGCGTCAAGGTATTGCAGTCGAACAGATGTCTGACGCGCTCGACCGCCTCGTGCGACGAGCCGGATGCCGCCAGTTGTCGGGACAAGCGTTCGCGGGCGTAGTCGACCAGCGCCTGGCTGGCGGCGGTGCGGAATTGCCAGAGACTGGCGTCGGAGAGGCGCCGGACGTCCTGCGCCAGGGTCTGTGCCCTTCCCAGCCAGCGGTCCTTGCCGCAGGCTTGCGTCCACAGCGCGTCGGCTGCAGCCGAATCCCAGGTCGGCATAT
>JAJYXA010000137.1 GCA_021791235.1 Pseudomonadota bacterium | reverse complement strand
CAAGATCAGCGCCACCAGCAATACGCCGGCCAGCACACTGAGTGGACGCCACCAGAAACCCATGTTTACCTGCTTGAAAACCGCGGTGGGCGGATTATCCCACGTCGGCCGAAAAGCGGTAGCCCGAGCCGCGCACCGTCTGGATCAGCTCGGCGTGGCCGGACGGCTCCAGCGCAAGGCGCAGGCGGCGGATGTGGACATCGACGGTGCGCTCCTCCACGAACACATCGTCGCCCCACACCTGGTCGAGCAACTGGGTGCGCGAGTAGACGCGCTCGGGGTGCGTCATGAAGAAGTGCAGCAGACGGAATTCGGTCGGCCCCAGTTCCAGCGCCTGTCCCTTGCCCTGCACGCGGTGGCTGGTGGGATCGAGTTTCAGGCCGTTGATCTCCACCGGCTCGTCGGTCATCTGCGGCGCACGGCGGCGCAGCACGGCCTTGATGCGCGATACCAGTTCGCGCGGCGAGAACGGCTTGGTGATGTAGTCGTCGGCACCGGTATCCAGCCCCAGCACCTTGTCGCGCTCCTCGCCGCGCGCAGTCAGCATGATGATGGGGATCGGCTGGTAGCGCTCGTCGCTGCGCAGGCGCTTGCACAGGTCGATGCCCGACATGCCGGGCAGCATCCAGTCGAGCAGGATGACGTCGGGCAGGGTGTTCTTGAGGAATTTCAGGGCATGCTCGGCATCGCCGGCGGCGGTGACCTGATGGCCGGCCTGCGCCAGGTTGAACTTCAGCAGTTCCTGGATTCCGGGTTCGTCTTCGACCAGCAAAATATTGGCAGCCATGGTGATTCCAGCATTGTTTGGATGGTGGCCATACTATGACAGCAGTATGACTGATTTATGACACCAGGCAGGCCCGCCCGAATCCGCGCCAGCCTGTGCGCTGGTAGAATCCAGGGGTTTCCCTTTGACCCCGTCTGCCATGGATAAAACCACCCATTTTGGCTACCAGCAGGTTGCCGAATCCGAAAAAGCCGCCAAGGTGGCCGAGGTCTTCCATTCCGTCGCCGCGCAGTACGACGTCATGAACGACCTCATGTCGGCCGGCCTGCACCGGCTGTGGAAGCGCTTTGCCGTGGCGCAGGCGGGTTTGCGGCCAGGCATGAAGGTGCTCGACGTCGCCGGCGGCACCGCCGACCTGACCCGACTCTTTTTGAAGGAAGTCGGCGAAACCGGCACCGTGCTGCTCACCGACATCAACTTCTCCATGCTGCGCGAAGGCCGCGACCGCATGCTGAACGAGGGCAAGACGCCGCCGGCCGTACAATGCGACGGCGAACGGCTGCCCTTTCCCGACAATTATTTCGACTGCGTGTCGGTGGCCTTCGGCCTGCGAAACATGACGCACAAGGACCAGGCGCTCGCCGAGATGAATCGCGTGCTGAAGCCCGGCGGCCGCCTGCTGGTGCTGGAATTCTCCAAGGTATGGAAACCGCTGGAACCGGCCTACGACCTGTATTCCTTCAAGCTGCTGCCCTTGATGGGGAAACTCGTCGCCAACGACGCCGGGAGCTACCAGTATCTGGCCGAGTCGATCCGCATGCACCCGGGGCAGGAAGAGCTGAAGGCGATGATGGAATCCGCCGGCTTTGCCAAGGTCAGCTACCACAACCTCACCGCCGGCGTTGTTGCGCTGCATAAAGGCTTCAAGGTTTGATCGCTGAAAGTTTCCTTGAGCGCAGCCTCAACCACCTGCTGCGACAGTCGCCCGGGGCGGCCGAAGCGCTGGTCCGGCATGCCGGCGCGAGCGTGCGCTTCGACCTGACGCTCAAGCAACTCGATTTCCGCATCGCCGACGACGGCTGCTTTTCCGAAGCGGTGGTCGATGTCCCCGATGCCGTCATCCG
Source organism: Pseudomonadota bacterium (assembly GCA_021791235.1). The sequence continues at coordinate 1,132 of JAJYXA010000137.1, read as the reverse complement.
CCCCACCCCGGCGCTCGTCGCCCGCCTGCCGTTTTTCGGCCGCGACGCCCTGCGCCTCGCCGATTACGGCGGCGATCCCGCACTGCTCGCCACGCTCGACCGGGTGTTCAAGCAGCTGAACTGGGACGCAGAGGCCGACCTCGCGCCCTGGGTCGGCGACATCGCTGCACACCGCCTGCACACGTTCGGTCGCGACGCCCTCGCCGGCATCGCCCACACCTTCTCCGCGCTCGGCCAGAACGCCAGCGAATACCTGGTCGAGGAAGCCGAAATAATGGCGCGCGGCGTCGATGTCACGCGTTTCAACCGCGAGGTCGACGTGCTCGCCGACGACGTCGCGCGGCTGGATGCCCGCCTCAAGCGCCTGGAGCCCGACGCCGCATGAAACTGCTGCGCCTCGCCCGCATTCTCGCCATCGGCCTGCGTTTCGGCCTGGAGGAATTCTTCCTCGGCCACGAACGGGTGCGGCCGCTGCGCTGGCTGGTGCGCACCACACTGTTCTGGCGTCCGCTCAGCGAACCGCGCGGCGTGCGCCTGCGACGCGCGCTGGAGGCGCTGGGCCCGATCTTCGTCAAGTTCGGACAGATGCTCTCCACCCGCCGCGACCTGGTGCCGCTCGACATCGCCGACGAACTCGCGCAGCTGCAGGACCGGGTGCCGCCGTTTCCCTCGATCGAGGCGATCGCCACGCTGGAAGCCGCCTACAAAAAACCGCTGGCCGAGGTATTCGCCGAATTCGACGCCACGCCGGTTGCCTCCGCCTCGGTGGCGCAAGTGCACTTCGCCCGCCTGCATGACGGTACCGCCGTGGCGGTGAAAGTGCTGCGCCCCGGCATCGCGCCGGTGATCGCGCACGACGTGTCGCTGCTCAACGCCGCCGCCGGCCTGGTGGAGAAGCTGTTCGCCGACGGCAAGCGGCTGCGCCCGCGCGAAGTTGTGGCGGAGTTCGAGAAGCATCTGGGCGACGAACTCGACCTGATGCGCGAAGCCGCCAATTGCTCGCAACTGCGGCGCAACTTCAAGGATTCGCCGCTGCTTTTGGTCCCCGAGGTGTACTGGGACTACTGCGGCCGCGACGTCATGGTGATGGACCGCATGGACGGCATCCCGGTGAGCCAGATCGAGCGCCTGC
>JAJYXA010000180.1 GCA_021791235.1 Pseudomonadota bacterium | reverse complement strand
TCAGCCTGTTCATCGGCCTCACGGCACTGGTCACCGGCCTCGACCCCGCGCAGCTGGTCGGCCTGATCCAGGTCGTGCTGTCCTGATTTTCTATTTCCTTACCTTTTACGCCTAACCGAAAATGTATTCCGATCGCGTTCTCTCCGGCATGCGCCCCACCGGGCGCCTGCACCTTGGCCACTACCACGGCGTCCTCAAAAACTGGCTGCGTCTGCAGAATGAATACCAGTGCCTGTTCTTCGTCGCCGACTGGCACGCGCTGACCACGCATTACGACACGCCGCAAGTGATTGAGGACAACGTGCGCGACATGGTGATCGACTGGCTCGCCGCCGGCGTCGATCCGGCGCAGGCCACGCTTTTCGTGCAGTCGCGCGTGATCGAACACGCCGAACTGCATCTGCTGCTGTCGATGATGACGCCGCTCGGCTGGCTGGAACGCGTGCCCACCTACAAGGACCAGCAGGAAAAGTTGAGCGAGAAGGACCTATCGACCTACGGCTTTCTCGGCTACCCGCTGCTGCAGTCCGCCGACATCCTGATCTATCGCGCCAACCTGGTGCCGGTGGGCGAGGACCAGGTGCCGCACATCGAATTCACCCGCGAAATCTGCCGCCGCTTCAACCATCTGTATGGCCGCGAGCCGGGATTCGAGGATAAGGCGCGCGCCGCCGTCAAGAAGCTCGGCTCGAAAAAGGCCCGGCTGTACGAGGAATGCCGCACTGCGTATCAGGAGAAGGGCGACGACGAAGCGCTGGAATCGGCCAAGGCGCTCTTGAACGACGCGCAGAACCTGTCGATGAACGACCGCGAGCGCCTGTTCGGCTACCTGGAAGGCTCCGGCAAGATGATCCTTGCCGAGCCCGAGGCGCTCTTGACCGAAGCCTCGAAAATGCCAGGGCTGGACGGCCAGAAAATGTCCAAGTCCTACAACAACACCATCTCGCTGCGCGAAGACCCCGAGACGGTCACCAAGAAAATCCGCACCATGCCGACCGACCCCGCGCGCGTGCGCCGCACCGATCCCGGCAACCCGGCCAACTGCCCGGTGTGGCAGTTCCACCTGGTGTATTCCGGCGACGGCGTGCGGCAGTGGGTTACCGCCGGCTGCACCAGCGCCGGCATCGGCTGCCTCGAATGCAAGCAGCCGGTGATCGACGCCGTGCTGGCCGAGCTCGCGCCGATCCGCGAGCGCGCCAAGTATTACGAAGACAGCCCAGACCAGGTGCGCAATATCCTCGCCGACGGCTGCGAGAAGGCGCAGGAACTGGCGCGCGACACCATGCGCGACGTGCGCGAGGCGATGGGGCTGACCTTCGGCTGAGCGGGGCTGCTTGAGCCTGGCTCTTTGATGGTTTGCGCCGACGACTGAATTGCCCCGCGTCCTGATCGTCCACTACTCGCGCACGGGGCACACCGCCAGATTGGCCGAGGTGCTGGCAGCCGAAATCCGCTTGCGCGGCTGCGACGTCGACACCGAGGCGATCCGGGTCGAGCGCGACTGGAACACGTGGCTGCTGCCGCTCCCGCTGCTGCCCTTGCTGCCTCTTTTGCCCGTCTACCTGACGAGCGCGCGCTTCCGTCGCGTCTGGCACCGGGTCTACCACCAGCAGGAACAGGCGATCCGGCCGCTCGCCATTCCGGACGTGTCCGCCTACGACCTGCTGCTGCTCGGCACGCCGAAATGGCTTTACCTTTCTTTCCCGGTGGCGCGCTGGCTGAACACGGTGCGCGGGCTGGAAGGCAAGCGGGCGGCGCCTTTCGCGACCTTCTGCGGCCCGCCGCTCAAGGTCTTCGAGATGGAAATGCTGTTCGAGCCGCTGGAATCGCGCCTGCGCGCACGCGGCGCGGCGGTCGTCGACCGCATGGCGGTATCGAGCAATTACCACCCGTATTTCTTCGTCGGCGAAATGGAGCGTCTGTTCCGCTTCGTCAGCCGCATGGCCTTCAAGCGGCCGCTCATCGACTTCACGCTGGATGGCGAAGTCGGCAAGATCGAGGTGCAGCGATTCTGCGACGCGGTTTGCCCGAAGTGAACCGAACGGATCGGGCGCGCAAAAAAATGAGAGCGAATCAGGGAGCAGGCGCATTTCAGGCTAAAGTTCATCTAAATTCCGAATCCGTCGTTCTCCAAGGGAAATCTGACCATGGCCGTCACCTTAAGCTTCGACCTGACGCTGCTTTACATCGTTGCCGCCAATGTGATCGCCATACTGGTCTATGCGCTGATCCTCAAGCACCGTGCGCGACGCCTGGCGCGCAGCATCAAGGCGGTCTCCGCCGTGATCGTCGATTATTTCCGGGCTGACGGCATCGAGGTCCGCGCGGAGTGCGTGCCCGGCCACGGCAACAAGGGCTTCATTGCCATCATTGAGTCGGAACCGATGAAGCGTTTCCGCTATTCCCACATTGTCGAGGACTCCCTGCGGCTGCATGTGCAGCGCACCTGCAAGGAGGAGCTGGACCGGATATTCTGGCGTTTCCCCATCATTGGGAAGAGCCATGCCGAGGAGGACGGGGACCGGGAAATGGACGTGCTTGACGACAAGCATGACGAATATATCCGCGAAGGTCTGGAAGCCCTGAGGAAAAAAGAGGCCTATGACATACGGGAAGGCTCCTGGGAGGAGTTCGAAAATACGGTCATCAAGAGCGACGCCGAGCAGACGCCACAACGGGATACCGCAGATCGCTGAAGCACTCGGTCAGCTGTCCGTCCCGGGCTTCACGGTACGCAGTTTCTTGGTTTCGCCGCGCCGCTGCTTGCTGTCCAGCCGGCGTTTCTTCGACGCCAGCGTGGGGCGGGTAGGGCGGCGGGGCTTGTCCACTTCGCAGGCTTCGCGAATCAACTCGATCAGCCGTTCCAGGGCATCGTCGCGATTGCGCCGCTGGCTGCGGTAGCGTTCGGCTGAGAGGATCAGCACGCCTTCCTGGGTGAGGCGGCGGCCGGCCAGGGCGATCAGGCGGGCGCGCACCGGGGCGG
>JAJYXA010000319.1 GCA_021791235.1 Pseudomonadota bacterium | reverse complement strand
CAGTATGGGCGTGTAGATGGCGGCGAACAGGCCGAACGCGGCCATCCACAGCAATCCGGAAGCCATCATACCCAGCGCATACGCTTGCGGGAACAACAGCGGGACGGCGACGCGGATGAGGGCGGCGAGGTTGACCGCGACGAAGGCCCACGTCATCAGCGGCGCCGGCTCCAGCATGCGGCCGCTGTGGCCGAGCGAGACGCGCGCCATCATGCCCAGCGTCAGCGTTCCGATGCCGCCTGCGGTGAAGGCGTGCAGCGCGCTGCCGGCCGCAGCATCCAGCCCGGCCGCCGCCAGGGCGAGGAGCGCGAAGCCGAGTGCGATCCAGGCGTAGCCCAGATGCAGGATCCACAGCAGCGGCACCGACCAGAATTGATGCGTGTACCAGCCCGCGAGGCGGATGAAATGAACGCCCGCGGCGAGGGCGGCGAGCAGCGCGGTAACCGGCGAAACGGGTGCGATCAAGGCGGCGAGCAGCGCGGCGAGCGTGGCGAGCGGCGCCAGGATTTCGATGGTTTTCCAGCGCCGCGCGCGGGTGCGCAATTTGTTGTCGGTGAAGCTGGGGATCACCCGGCCGCCCATCACGACGATCATCGTCACCACGACATAGGCGGCGAGATGCAGGCCCAGGCTGGCGGTGTCGGAAGTCCAGCCGAGCGCGTCCCCATGCACCAGCGCGTTGGCCGCGGTCAGCGCCAGCAGCATGACGGGGAAGGGGTAATTGTGCAGTTGCCTGGCTTTCATGATCGGCCATGCCAGGGTCAGCGCCAGCACCGGCAGGAAGGCGAGATCGACCAGCGCCACCAGTTCCGCCGGCAGGCCCGGAATCAGGAAGACCAGCCGCCCCGCCAGCCACAGCAGGAACAGCGCGGCCAGCGGCGGGCCGGACGGCGTGCGGATGCCGGTCCAGTTCTGCGCCGCGGTGAGCAGGAAGCCGGCGATCACCGCCATGGCAAAGCCGAACAGCATTTCATGGCCATGCCAGACGGGTGGCGACAGGTTTTCGATGTCGAGCCCGCCGCGCAGCACCAGCAGCCACAGCGCCATCATCAGCACGGCATAGAAGCCGGCGGAGAGGAAAAACGGACGGAAGCCGAGCGCGAAGGGTGCCCAGCCGGTGAGCGGCGGGCGCTTCCGCGGGTCTTCGATGGGGAGCAATGCCATGGTGTGTTCCGGTCAGCGGGGAAGGATTAGCCAAGATAGTCCATTAGACATTGGACACATACCGAGTCATTCCGGCGTAGGCCGGAATCCAGTTTCAAAAAACAGCCTGCGAAGCAGCCCAAACCGCGTTGTCCCGCTTGCGCGGGGAATGCTTGATTCGCTGGATTCCGGCTTTTGCCGGAATGACGGGCTGGCTGGATCTCGGCTTTTATCGGAATGACGGGTTAATGGATTGTTTTGGATCAACCCGTGCTCCAGGCGCGCGGCCGCCGCATGCCGGCAATCTTGCAGGCCTGCTTCACGTAGCCGTACGGATACAGTTCGAACAGCTTCTTCTGCGCATCCTTCCCCACGCGCTCGGCCAGATGCTTGATGACGAAGCGGGCATCGGCGATGACCTGGTGTTCCTCGTAGTAGTCGCGCATGAAGCGGATCGTGTCCCAATGGTCGTCGGTGAGCTGGATATTCTCTTCCTGGGCCAAGGCGCGGGCCACCTCCTCGTTCCAGTCGCCGGGTTCGATCAGATAGCCCTCGGCATCGCGTTCGGGCAGGTCGGTACTCACGCTTGGGTTCTCCTTGCTGTCGGTTCAAACATCATTCGGCACATGCGGACAGCTCAGGTGCCGCCGCCGTGGAATTCCACGCCAGGCTGGCGTTCCGGAAGCTCTTCCACCAGCAGTTCGCGCCGCGCAAGCGCCATCGTCTCGACCCCGGCTTCGTCCAGGTAGGACTTGGCATCGGACACGGCGGCCGCCAGCAACTCGGCGGCCAGCGCATTGGGCTCACGTCCCAGCGACCTGGCGAGCGCCCGCAGCTCGACGCAGGGATCCTGCGGCAGCCGGATTTCCAGCGGCTTGCCTGCGCCCGCCGGGACCGGAGCCGGCGGGGTGGCGCTGCCTGCCTCAGCCAGTACCCGGCCCATCACGCTGGCGATCCTGGATGCGGGCGAAGGCGCCTGGCCTGCCGGCTGCAGGCGAATCTTGTTGACGAAATATTTTTCGAAATCGACCTTGGCCTGGTGCACCCAGCGTCCCTGGCGCATCCAGTTGATGTCGCGCAGCGGCACCTGCGGTTCCGACAGATAGGCAGCGCCCGTGTCGCCCATGTCGGTCAGCCACTTGGCGCGCTGCGGCACGTAGCTCACCAGCGGCGCGTCGCCGAGCTGGGCGAGGATGTTCTGCACCACGATCTCGCCGGCTTTCGTGATGGAATACACCGATTCGGGCGCGCCCACCGGCACCGGGGTCTTGTCCACCGGCGGCTGCGCCACGCAGGCGCCGAGGGCGAACACGTTGGGATAGTCCGGGTTGCGCAGGTATTCGTCCACCACCACCAGCCCGCGCTCGTTCACCAGACCGGTCGCGGAACGCACCCCGGGCACGCCGCCGAAAGCCGGCCAGTACACCGAATAGGCATAGGGCAGGGCATGGGCCTGCTTTTCCTTGCCGTTGGCGTCGAGTTCGACCACGTGGATGGTGTCCTGGTCGATGCGAACCGTGCGCGCGTTGCAGATCACGCTGATCTTGGTGTCGACCAGCGCGGCGGTGACCGCGCCGCGGCTGGCGCCTTCGCCGCCGAGGCCAAGGTGGCCGGGCCAGGGTTCGGGGGTGACCAGGGTAATCGGCACCCGCTCGCGGATGTTGCGGCGCTTGAGGTCGGCGTCGACCAGGAAGGCGTATTCGTAGAGCGGCCCCAGCACGCTGGCGCCCGCTGCCGCGCCCACCACGATCGGGCCGGGATGCCGCACGAATTCGCGATACGCAGCCAGCGCGCGCTCGGCCTGGTCGACGTGGATCACCGAATGGGTGTGCTCGGCAGATCGGA
>JAJYXA010000369.1 GCA_021791235.1 Pseudomonadota bacterium | reverse complement strand
ACTCACCGTTCCCCGCCACATCGCACGCGCGAAGATCCACCAGTCGCGACGCGCAATGGCTTAAGGTAGTGCCATGGGGGTCAGACACCGTTTATGCGTGACAAGGCTTAAAAACAAGCTGAAACCCGATTGACCCACCTCTCGTGCACCTTGCGCGCACGAACTCATCCCTTTCGACATAGTTTCCCCCTCCCTTATGCGGTTACGTTGAATCGTTTTGTCCTTCCGCAACGCGAACCCATGTACTTTGCACGGGCAGCTTGTCCTCACTAAGGCAGCTTGGCCGGAAAGTGGCTATAGCAACAATCACAGAACTGAACGCTGCCGCCCCCTTAGCACAATGGCCCGTACCCAAGAACTGGACATCGAGGAGGCTACCTATTCAATATGACACTTTGTTACGCGTTCAATATGACACTTTGTTACGCGCCATTTGACGTATTCATGAGCCGTTTGGAACCAGGACTACGGTTGTATTGACAAAGAAGGGTTTGGCGAAACAGTCCGACACATGCGGGTTGGCAAGCTATTTCAGTTTCTGGATCGCCAGCCCCATCACCCATCCCCAGCTTGCCGGTTGCGTGAACCGGTGCCAGGCCAGCGGCGGCGGGAAGTCGTTCGATCCAAGGCTGGAGGTAGACCTTCCGCATCGCCGAATGACCCGCCATGGATCGGCCGGCGAACATTCCTCGCGAGAAATTTACTGCGGTGTTACCTGATAGCCTGGATGGCGGGTTTGGATTGGAACGGGTGGCGCATTTCACTTGAATGCGCAATACCTCGGAATGCGCAATACCTCGACGGGAATGGCGACGGGAAGCCGTTTGTCAACACCGACGGTGTTCTTCGGTGCGCAATGCTTTGTAATTAGAGGCATGCGGCCTTCCTGGAGGGCCACACAAAGGGGGCCGTTCAGTGGCTGCTCAAATTCCTATCCCGAACACCACCAGCCGGTCTTTGACCACATCGGTCTGCCCGCGCCAGGCTTTTGCGCTGCGGGTCTGGATCAGTTGGCTCGACAGGCTGAGATCGGCGCCGACGCTGATGAGCGTGTCGGGCGACAGGGCGGTGGCCAGGGCTTCCAGCAGGGCTGCGCTGCGGTAGGGCGTTTCGATGAAGAGCTGGGTGGCGCGGTCGCGGCGCGCGGTTTTTTCCAGGTTGCGGATGGCCTGGTTGCGCTCGGGTTCCTTCGCGGGCAGGTAACCGTGGAAGGCGAAGCGCTGGCCGCCCAGGCCGGAGCCCATCAGCGCCAGCAAAATCGACGACGGGCCGATCAGCGGAACCACCGGAATGTTTTCACGATGCGCGGCCATGACCAGCGCCGCGCCGGGGTCGGCCACGGCGGGGCAGCCCGCCTCGGACAGCAGGCCGACGTCGTGCCCGGCCTTGAGCGGCGCCAGCAGCGACGGGATGGCGGCGGCCGGGGTGTGTTCGTTGAGTTCCGAGAGTTGCAGCGCCTGGATCGGCTGCGGATGGCCCATCGCTTTCAGGTGCGCGCGTGCCGTTTTCGCACGTTCGACGACGAAACGGTCGAGCCGGCGCGCGACCGCAAGGGTGTCCGGCGGCAGGCAGGCTTCGGGACTCACCGGTCCCAGCGGAACCGGGATCAGGTAGAGGGTGGCCACGTTAAATTACACCGAGTGCCATGTCAGCACGTCGACGCCTTCGTTCAGCAGCATCCCGGTCAGCGCCATCAGCGGCAGGCCGATCAGCGCGGTGGGGTCGGGGCTGTCCATGCGCTCCATCAGGGCGATGCCGAGCGATTCGCTCCTGGCCGAGCCGGCGCAGTCGTAGGGTTGTTCTTTTTTCAGGTAGGCGGTGATCTGCGCGTCGCTGAGCGGGCGGATGTGCACCACGGTCGGCACGTCGCGCGTCTGGGTGTGGCCGGTGCGGCTGTTCAAGAGCGTCAGCGCAGTGTGGAACACCATTGCCTTGCCCTGCATTTTTTTCAGCTGGGCAAAAGCGTTGTCGAAATTGCCGGGCTTGCCAAGCTGTTCGTTGTCGAGCATCAGCACCTGGTCGGAACCGATGATCAGGGCGTCGGGCCAGGTCGCCGCCGCGGCCTGCGCCTTCAGCACCGACAGGCGCAGCGCGGTGGCCGAGGGCGTCTCGCCCGGCAGCGGGGTTTCGTCGACGTCGGGCGACAGCACTTCAAAAGGCAGGTGCAGCCGCGACAGCAGTTCGCGCCGGTAGCGCGAGGTGGAGGCAAGAACAAGTTTCATGTTGGAAAAACCGTTGCACCACAGAGATTTGTCCCGAAGGGACGGTATCCCTTGGGACGCAGAGGGCACAGAGGAAAGAACAAGGCGTTGCAACGCATGGGCTCAGTGACTTTCTCTGTGTCTTTGTGCCTCTGTGGTGAGGGGTTTGGATTCACTCCGGCTGAATTTCCACCAGCGCCATGTCCGGCGTCACCGCGTCGCCTTTCTTGGCGAAGATGCTGATGACCACGCCGGCGATCGGCGCCTGCACCTCGTTTTCCATTTTCATCGCCTCGATCACCAGCACGCCGTCGCCGGCCTTGACCGTCTGGCCGATGCTCACCAGCACGTCGACGATGGTGCCGGGCATGGCGGCGGTGACGTGGCCGGGATGGCTGGCTCGAGGCTTCTGGCCGGGCGTGCTCGGTGCGGCGGCGGCCTTGCGCGGCGCGCTGTCATTGCCCGCCACGGCGACCTCGTTCAGCGGTTCGACCAGAACTTCCTCCGAGACGCCGTCGATCGACACGAAATAGGGGCGCTGGGCGGCGTCGGAGCGGCCGCTGCCCGACAGCTTGATGTGGTAGGTCTCGCCGTGCAGCGTGATCCTGAATTCGTCGGCGGCGTAGCGCGGGGCGCTCTCTTCCTGCGAGGCGCCCGGCGGCAGCAGCGGCTCGGGCTTGAGACTGCCGGCGGCGCGTTCCTGCAGCCAGGTCTTGCCGATTTCGGGGAACATGGCATAGGTCAGCACGTCCTCGTCGGACTTGGCCAGGCCCTCGATCTCGCCGCGC
>JAJYXA010000229.1 GCA_021791235.1 Pseudomonadota bacterium | reverse complement strand
GAAGGCCCCGACCTGACAAACGCCCCCGCTATTGGGGGCGTTTGCCTTCCAGGACATGAAACCCTTTCCGCCACCCGGACAAGGAGCACGCAATGAGTACCGACAAAGACCAGTACACGATTCAACAGGAACCGTTCTATCAGCAGCAGCGCAACGAAGTCGCGCTGTACGAGGCCGCCTACCGCAACCGCCTGCCGGTGATGGTGAAAGGCCCGACCGGCTGCGGCAAGTCGCGCTTCGTCGAATACATGGCGTGGAAGCTCAACAAGCCGCTGATCACCGTGGCCTGCAACGAGGACATGACCGCGTCCGACCTGGTCGGCCGCTACTTGCTGGAAGCCAACGGCACCCGCTGGCTCGACGGCCCGCTCACCACCGCCGCGCGCATCGGCGCCATCTGCTACCTGGATGAGATCGTGGAAGCGCGCCAGGACACCACCGTGGTCATTCATCCCCTGACGGACCACCGCCGCACGCTGCCGCTCGACAAGAAGGGCGAGCTGATCCACGCGCATCCCGACTTCCAGCTGGTGATCTCCTACAACCCCGGCTACCAGACGCTGATGAAGGATCTCAAGCAGTCCACCAAGCAGCGCTTCACCGCCTTCGACTTCGACTACCCCGATGCCGCGCTGGAAGCGCAGATCGTGGCGAAGGAGACCGGCATGGACGAAGCCGTGGCGGCCCGGCTGGTGAAAATCGGCGGCGTCGCCCGCAACCTGAAAGGGCACGGGCTGGACGAGGGCATCTCGACGCGCCTCCTGGTGTACGCGGCAATGCTGATCAAGGACGGCGTGACACCGACGGACGCCTGCCGCATGGCGCTGGTGCGTCCGATCACCGACGACGCCGACATCCGCGAAACGCTCGATCATGCGATCGATGCGACGTTTGAGTGAAATGCTTTCACCACAGAGGCACAGAGGCACAGAGGGAAAATCGGAGAATGGGCTTTAAGAATTTCCTGACGTTTTTCTCTGTGCCTCTGTGCCTCTGTGTCTCTGTGGTTAACAAGGTTTTCAGCATCCAACCCATGACCGAAACCGACTACCAGCATCCCCTCATGGCTGCCTACCGGAAGCAGCTCGACACCCGCTTCCCGCAGGTGGAGGCGGTGTTCGACGATGTCATGGCCGAGGCGCTTGCCGTGCTCACGCGCGAAGGGATCGACGCCTACCTCGAAGCCGCGCGCGTCATCGGCAAGCTGGGGCGCGGCGTCGAGCCGATGCTGGCGTTCATGGAAGAGTGGCCGTCCACCGCCAATGCCGTCGGCGAATCCGCGCTGCCGGCGGTGATGGCGCTGATCCAGCGCATGCAGAAATCGCCCAACGGCCGCGCCATTGCGCCCTTCCTGCAGACGCTGGCGCCGGTGGCGCGGCGGCTGCAATCGCAGGAGCGGTTGCAGCTTTACCTGGATATCGCGCTAAATTTCATGGAGCGCACCACCGGCTCCATCCACGGCCACCACACCACCTTTCCCAGCCCGGGCCTGCCGGATTTCTTCGCCCAGGCGCCGACCCTGCTCAGCCAGCTCACGCTGGCCGGGCTGAAGAACTGGGTCGAATACGGCCTCCGCAACTACGGCACCCACCCCGAGCGGCAGAAGGATTACTTCAGCCTGCAGTCGGCCGACGCACGCGCCGTGCTGCAGCGCGAACGGCATGGGACGCTGCTGGTGGACGTGGAGCGCAAGCTCGATCTGTATCTGCGCGGCCTGTGGCGGGACAGCGATTACCTGGTGCCGTACTCCACCGCGTTCGACGAGATCCGCAAGCCGGTTCCGTACTACGACAAGCTCGGCATCCGCCTGCCGGACGTGTATGACGACGCAGGGGAAATCTCCGGCCTCGACCGTTACCGCGCCGTGCTCGCCCACATCGTCGGCCATCGCCGCTGGTCCGAGGCGCAGGTCGCCGACAACTGGAGCCCGTTCCAGCGCATGGCGGTGGAGATTTTCGAGGACTGCCGCATCGAGACGCTGCTGATCCGCGAATACCCCGGCCTGCGCCGGCTCTTCCACGCGCTGCATCCCAGGCCGGCGGAAGACGCCTGCGATCCGGAAACCACCTCCTGCCTGCGCCACCGCATGGCGATGCTGTCGCGCGCGCTGCTCGATCCGGATCACGGCTACGTCGATGCGGCCCTGAACGAGTTCGTCGCCCGCTTCCACGCCCTCATGGGTAAGGGTGAATCCAGCACAAAGGAAATCGCCGCGCTGGCGCTCTCCTACGTCGCCAAGACCCGCCGCCAGAGCGACCAGTTCGCCCGCGTGCATTTCGACGACACCGTGGTGGACTACCGCGACGACAACCGCCAGTTGTGGAAATTCATCGAGGCGGGCGACGAGGAAGAAGCCTTCGACGAGGAACGCAAGATTGAGCCGGGCGAAGAAATCCGCGGCCTGCCGCCGCGCCATTACCCCGAGTGGGATTACGCGAGCCAGACTTACCGCCCCGACTGGGCGAGCGTCTACGAGGCGCTGCATCCGGCCGGCAGCGCCGCCGACATCGACCGCCTGCTGCAAAAACACAGCGCGCTCGCCAAGCGGCTGAAGAAGATGCTCGACCTGCTGAAGCCGCAGGACAAGGTGCGCATCCGCTACCAGGAAGAGGGCAGCGAGCTCGACCTCGACGTCGCCATCCGCTCGCTGATCGACTTCAAGGGCGGCGCCACGCCCGATCCGCGCATCAACATGAGCCACCAGACCTCCGGCCGCGACATCGCCGTGATGCTGCTGCTCGACCTGTCGGAATCGCTCAACGAAAAGGCCGCCGGTTCCGACCAGACCATTCTGGAATTGAGCCAGGAAGCGGTCTCGCTGCTGGCCTGGTCGATCGAAAAGCTGGGCGATCCCTTCGCCATTGCGGGCTTCCACTCCAACACCCGCCACGACGTGCGCTACCTGCACATCAAGGGCTACGGCGAACACTTCAACGACGACGTCAAGGCGCGCCTGGCCGCGATGGAGGCGGGCTACTCCACCCGCATGGGCGCCGCGATGC
>JAJYXA010000456.1 GCA_021791235.1 Pseudomonadota bacterium | reverse complement strand
CGGCGCGAGGACATGCTCGACGTGCGGCTGCGCCTCGACAGCGAAGAGGAGCGGCCGGCCTGGAGCGCGCCGCACAATCCCTGCGAGGCGCGCATCGCCAGCCGCTTCGGCGTCCAGGACCAGAACCGCCCCGCCGACCGCTGGCTGATGGACACGGTGCGCTTCACCTGGCGCGCGAAGAGCTTCATGCATCTTGAGCTGGAGCTGATGGGTGCGCTGCGTACCCGCGCCGAGACGGAAGCCATCAACGTGTTCGCGCGCAACCTCAAGGACCTGCTGCTGGCCGCACCGGCCGGGCCGCGCGCCACCATGGGGCTGGACCCCGGCATCCGCACCGGCGTGAAGGTGGCGGTGGTGGACGAGACCGGCAAGGTGGTCGATACCGCCGTGATCTATCCGCACCAGCCGAAGAACGACTGGGACGGTTCGCTGCACACGCTGGCGAAGCTCGCCGAGAAACATCGCGTGGCGGTGATCGCCATCGGCAACGGCACCGCATCAAGGGAAACGGACAAGCTGGCACGCGACCTGATCAGGCTGCGCCCGGAACTGAAGCTGACCAGCGTGGTGGTGTCCGAGGCCGGCGCGTCGGTGTATTCCGCGTCCGAATTCGCCTCGCGCGAATTGCCTGACCTGGACGTCTCGCTGCGCGGCGCGGTGTCCATCGCGCGCCGCCTGCAGGACCCGCTCGCCGAGCTGGTGAAGATCGATCCCAAGTCGATCGGCGTCGGCCAGTACCAGCACGATGTCAGCCAGTTCCAGCTGGCGCGTTCGCTCGATGCGGTGGTGGAGGATTGCGTCAACGCCGTGGGCGTGGACGTCAACACGGCGTCGGTGCCGCTGCTCGCGCGCGTGTCGGGCCTTTCCAGCAGCGTGGCGCAGGCCATCGTGAGCTACCGCGATTCCAAGGGCAGGTTCGCCAGCCGCGCGCAGCTGCGCGAAGTGCCACGCCTGGGCGAGAAGACCTTCGAGCAGGCGGCGGGCTTCCTGCGCATCATGGGCGGCGCCGATCCGCTCGACGCCTCCGCCGTCCACCCCGAATCGTATCCGCTGGTGCAAGCGATCCTCGCCGACATCAAGCAGGACATCAAGGCCGTGATCGGCAACGGCGGCCTGCTGAAGTCGCTCAACCCGTCGAAATATACGGATGAAAAATTCGGCCTCCCCACCATCAGCGACATCCTCAGGGAACTCGAAAAACCCGGCCGCGACCCGCGCCCCGAATTCACCACGGCGAGCTTCCGGGACGGCGTGGAAACCCTGGCCGACCTCAAGCCGGACATGATCCTGGAAGGCGTCGTCACCAACGTGGCGGCATTCGGCGCGTTCGTCGACATCGGCGTGCACCAGGACGGCCTGGTCCACATCTCCGCCCTGTCCAACAGCTTCGTCAAGGACCCGCACAGCGTGGTCAAGGCTGGGCAGATCGTGAAAGTAAAAGTGCTGGAAGTGGACGAGAAGCGCAAGCGCATCGCGCTGACGATGCGGCTGAGCGATACGCCGGAGCAGACGGGTGGCAAGCCACAGGTGGCCCAGCGGCCGCAGCGGGACAACCGCGGTCAGGGCAAACCGAATCGTGCGCCGGCACCCGCAATGGGCGGCGCCATGGCGGCGGCGTTTTCGAAGCTGAAGAGGTGAGGCCGATTTGCTGGTCTGAAATCAATTCGAGCCCTGCCCCTTTAACGCACCCTCCTGCTGGCCATCCGCTTTGAATCCCTCGTGGAAAGCGACGGTGCCCTGCGGAGCTTGCCCGTCGAAAGACAGCGCGAAGAAGACCTCCTGCGGCACGCCCTCCAGCACCAGTCCCGGCATGTTCGTGAACCCGAATTTCCGGTAGTAATCCGGATGTCCCACGAGACAGCATCCTTGCGCATTCATGGCTTTCAGCCGTGCCAGCCCTTCCCGTATCAGGGCCTTGCCAATGCCTTGCCGCTGGTACGCCGGCAACACCGAAACCGGTCCAAGGCCGTACCAGTTCCGGGTGCCATCCGAAATGGTAACGGGAGAGAAGGCAATATGCCCGATCACACGCCCCTCCATTTCTGCGACGAGCGATAGCGTGAGGGCCCCGGCGGCGCGTAGTGCCGCGATGACGAACTGCTCCGTGTGATTGCTGATCTCCAGGGTCTTGAACGCGGCGACGGTCACCTCGGTTATCGCGTCCACATCGGCATCGGTTTCGCTCCGGATAACGATCTTCGGATTCATGGCGTTCCTGTTTCTCTTCCTTGCGGGGCAACGTTAAAGAAAGCCATCGGCGATACGCAGCCTTCGGGTCAGGGCAAGCCGGCGGGCGAGAAGCCGACGGCCACGCCCAGCGCCCGTGCCCGCAACTGTCCGCACCCGCCCTCCACATCCTGCCCTGCGGAGTGGCGCAACTTGGCGAGCACGCCGCGCCGGTGCAGGCTGCGCGCCATCGCGGCCGCGTGCTCCCAGCTCGGGCGCCGGAAGTCGAAGCCGTCGACGCCCTCGACGCTGTTGTAGGGAATCAGGTTCATCACCGCGTACTTGCCGGCCAGCAGTCGTGCAATCCCGTCCAGCTCGGCATCGTTGTCGTTGATGCCTTCGAGCAGCGTCCACTGATACTGGATCGGGTAGCCGGTGCGGCGGGCATAGGCCTCGCCCAGCTCGACCAGCTCATCCGGCGCGATATCGGGCGCCTTCGGCAGCAGACGCCGGCGCAGGTCGGCATCGGTGGTGTGCAGGGAGAGCGCCAGGGCAGGCTTGACCGCCGACTGCGGCAGGCGCTCGAACACGCGCCGATCGCCGACTGTCGAGAAGACCAGGTTCTTGTGGCCGATGCCGCCTTCCACGCCGAGCAGCTCGATGGCCTCCAGCACGTTGTCCAGATTGTGGGCCGGCTCGCCCATGCCCATGAACACGACCTTCTTCACCGGGCGGCGGCTGCGCGCCAGCACCACCTGCGCGACGATCTCCGCGCCGGAGAGCTGGCGCAGCAGGCCGGCGCGGCCGGTCATGCAGAACACGCAGCCCACCGCGCAGCCGACC
>JAJYXA010000224.1 GCA_021791235.1 Pseudomonadota bacterium | reverse complement strand
CACAGTCGCGATCGATGCTGAAACCGGGCGGCGCTTCATTGGCCGCGAGCCAGGCGGTCATCGCCGACATCGGCGACAGCTGCGTGCGGATCAGGGCGAGCGGTAGCGAGTCCACGCAATTTCTCAGCGCTTCGAGAACCTCCTCGGCTCGGGCCAGGTTGGCAGCGTCGATGACCAGCCAGCCATTGACCGGATCGATCCAGGCGTAGCTCAGGCGTCGGCGGGAGAACGCCCGAGGCAATAGCTCTTCGGTGATCCTCTCCCTGATTTCGCGCAGTTGCTTGCGGCCGGGTTTCGAGCCCTGCTGCTCCTCGATTTCCTCGGCGCGGGCTTTGGCATACTGGTTGATGACCGCAGCGGGCAGGAGCTTTTGCTCGATGCAGAGCGCGATCAGAAACTGCCGGCCGAGCGCATGGACCAGGGCATCGCCTTCGCCTCTGGGCGCCACCCAACCGCGGCTCTCCCCGTCCATCTGTCCGCAGCTCTGGAATGCCTGGCGCGCGAGCGCCGTCTCGAGTTGCCCGGCGGAAATCTGCCATCCCGGAACGCGGTAGAGCGAGAGGTTCTTGAACCACATGATCGATCGCCAAAAAAGGCGTGATTCTACGCGCTGCGCGGCAGCGATGCAGCCTGAACGATCGGCGCCCTGATTCGCCGCTTATCCGTCGTTTTGACATTGGTTCTAACTAGGACTAGTATCGGCGTCGATACTTCCCCTGACGGGGACTTTTCAATCCAGTTCGAGAAGAGGTCACTATGAGCAAACCGACGATCGCCGCCAAAACCCCGTTCGCTGTCGAAGTCGAAAAGGGCAAGGACTACTACTGGTGTTCCTGCGGCAACAGCAAGTCGCAACCCTTCTGCGACGGCAGCCACAAGGGCAGCGAGTTCGTTCCGACCAAGTTCACCGCCGACGAGGGCAAAACGGTCTATTTCTGCGGCTGCAAGCAAAGCAAGAACGGCGCGCTTTGCGACGGTACGCACAAAAGCCTCTGATCGAGAAGCTTGCCGCGCTTCGCTCGCAACGACGGCAAGTGGGCGTCGTCGCGAGCCGAAGGCGAAGCGATCTGACTGTTCTTCAGCCGGCCATCGGCTTGACGGCGCGGTGAAAGCCGATCGTGCCGGCCAGTACCGTCTTGGATGAGACATCGCGGAAGCCTATCCCGCGCAGTACCTCGGACAATTCATCGGCCGAATAGAACAGCTCCAGCGCATCGACGAAATATTTTTTGCAGTTGTGGGCGGCCTGGCTGCTCCCGAACATCAGGCCAGTCAAAGACAGGCAGGCGCGCAGATAGGCGTAGTAAATCTTCTCGACCAGCCGATTGGCCGGACGCAGCATGTCGCTGTGGAAAAAGCGTCCGCCCGGCTTGAGTACTCGGTGGATCTCGGCGAACACCTCGGTGACCCGGAGATGGCGCGAAGCGAATTGCAGCGTCACCACGTCGAAATGATTGTCCGGGAAAGGCAGCACATGGACGTCGCCGATCACGCTGTCGATGTGGAATCCCTGGGCGGTGGCGCGCTGCCGCCCGACCTCCTGCATCGCGGCACTGCGATCCATGGCGTGCACCTCCAGGCTCGGTTCGCGCCGCAACAGCGCGATGCCGACGGCGTTGGTGCCGGCGCAAACGTCCAGCGTCCGTTCGTTCGGATGGACCTCGATCATCGCCATGTAGCTGGCGAGCAACCGGTTCCACATACCGAAGCTGGCGAAAAGATTCGCCCGATCGTAGTACGGCGCCACATCGGCGAACACTTCGTTTAGCTCCTGAGTCCAGACTTTGCTGAAACGCTGCGCGCGGAATTGTTCGCGAACCGCGATTGGGGGCGGTGGACTCATGAGCGGATTCCTCCTGTCATCGATGGGCTCCTTCTGGAGCTATGGCTTTCGATTATATACACCTGAGAGGCATGGGATCAGTGGGCGCGGTCAAGGCGGCCGCGCAGCGATGAAAGTGGTACATTGGTAATGTCTAATATATGAACGAGGCGCGCCATGGAAAACGATCAGAAGCAGTCGCTGGGAGAGCAGGCCTATGGCAAGGCCGTGCGTTATGAGCTGGATTACGGCTGTTGCCCGCAGTGCGTCCTCGCCACGGTCCAGGAGACCGTCGGCATCATCGATGACCAGCTCATCAAGGCCAGCCACGGCCTGTCCGGGGGCGGCGGTCTAATGGGGGAGGGCACGTGCGGCGCATTGACCGGCGGGTTGCTGGCGTTGAGCGCGAGGTACGGCCGCGACCGCGACAAACTCGACCGTGGCCGTTACATCAACAACTTCAAAAAAGCCCAGCAGTTGACGGACAAGTTCCGGGAGGAATTCGGAGGCCTGACCTGCAAGCAATTGCAGGAAAAATTCACCGGACGAACCTACGACATGTGGAACGCCGAAGAGTACAAGGCGTTCGACAGCGCTCGCGGACAGCAATGCGCCCACGCGACCGGCACGGTGACCAAGTGGGTGATCGAAATGCTGTGAGAATGGCTCGCGCTCTTGCTTGATTGGGGGAAAGTCATGCCGCTCTGGGTCATATGATCCAGTCGATCCATAGCCTAGTGTAATCTGATGCATTGCTCCATGTTAATTATTAGATTACAATTTACAATATGATCAAGAGCTTTCGACACAAAGGCCTTGAGCGATTCTTTCGCAAGAACGACGCCCGCGGTATCCATGCACAGCATGCCAGCCGTATCCTGCGCGTTCTCAGTCTGCTTGACGAAGCGAGCACTCCTAAGCAGCTGGCACTCCCTGGCATGTTCCTTCATCCGCTGAAGGGCGAGCGGAAAGGCGAATGGTCATTGATTGTGTCGGGTAACTGGCGCATCACGTTTCGTTTTGAAGGCGAAGACGTGGTCGTCGTCAATCTGGAGGATTATCACTGATGGCCAAGTCTCTACGCGATCCGAAGCGGCGTCCTCCTCACCCGGGCGCCATCTTGCGCGAGGACGTGCTGCCTCACCTGGGCATGACGCAGAAGGAGTTTGCCGATCGCCTCGGCGTATCCAGGGTGTCCGTGTCCGAGGTGATCCACGAAAAGCGTCCCGTTACGCCGGACATGGCCATGCGCCTTGGTCAACTTCTAGGCAATGGTCCCGAGATCTGGCTACGGATGCAGCAAACACTCGACCTATGGGACCTCGAGCAACGCGGCGGCTACGAACATATCGAGACACTGAAGGCCGCTTGATGGATACCCGCCCCGCTGGGAACGCCGGCCAGGTCATACTCTTGCTTGATTGGCTCAGCCTTGGCCAAGAACTATTTGCATCTCTTGGTCGATGAAATCGTGGTGAAGGATGGGATCGCCACCGTCAAGGGAAGCTATGCGGCTTTGGCTGAAACCATGCAGAAAGAAAAACTGGGCAACTTGAATAATCAAGTGCCCAGTTTTATACCAGATTGGTGCGCCCGGAGAGATTCGAACTCCCGACTCCTTGGTTCGTAGCCAAGTACTCTATCCATCTGAGCTACGGGCGCAAAAAACGAAAGCATTATAGAGACACGTTGCATTTTCCTCAAGCGCCAGTCGAGGAAGCTCTGGCGGAGACGAAGGGATTCGAACCCTTGATCCAGGTTTTGCCCGGATGCTCCCTTAGCAGGGGAGTGCCTTCGACCTCTCGGCCACGTCTCCTGAGGGCGGGGATGTTACCCGCTCCGCCAACCCGGGTCAAATCAAGCCGCAGTTCAGGCGCTGGCCTTGTCCAGATCGAACGCCTTGTGCAGCACGCGAACGGCGAGTTCGAGATATTTCTCGTCGACCACCACCGATATCTTGATCTCGGAGGTCGAGATCATCTGGATGTTGATGCCTTCTTCCGCGAGCGTGCGAAAGGTCTTGCTGGCGATGCCCGGATGCGAGCGCATGCCGACGCCGACCGCGGACACCTTGCAGATCTTGTTGTCGCCGGCGATGGCGCGGGCGGTGACGTGCTGCTTGACCTGTTCCAGAATGGCCAGCGCCCGTGCGTAGTCGCTGCGATTGACGGTGAAGGAAAAGTCGGTGGTGCCGTCGTGACCGACGTTCTGGATGATCATGTCGACGTCGATGTTGGCTTCGGCGATCGGCCCCAGAATCTGGTAGGCGATGCCGGGGCGGTCGGGCACGCCGAGCACGGTGAGTTTGGCTTCGTCGCGGTTGAAGGCGATGCCGGAGATGATCGGTTGTTCCATGGGGGATGCCTCCTCGAATGTAATCAGCGTGCCCGGACCCTCAAGCTCATCGGGGTCGCCGAGGCTGGAGAGCACGCGCAGCTTGACCTTGTATTTGCCGGCGAATTCCACCGAACGGATCTGCAGCACCTTCGAGCCGAGACTCGCCATCTCCAGCATTTCCTCGAAGGTGACGGTATCGAGCCGGCGCGCTTCCGGCACGATGCGCGGGTCGGTGGTGTAGACGCCGTCGACGTCGGTGTAGATCTGACATTCGTCGGCTTTGAGCGCGGCCGCCAGTGCCACGCCCGTGGTGTCGGAGCCGCCGCGGCCGAGCGTGGTGAGATTGCCGTCCTGATCGACGCCCTGGAAGCCGGCGACGATGACGATGGTGCCGTTGTCGAGATCCGCGCGCATCGCCTGCTCGTCGATGCCGAGGATGCGCGCCTTGGTGTATGCGTTGTCGGTGCGGATCCTCACCTGGGCGCCGGTGTAGCTCCTGGCCGACAGCCCGACCTCCTTCAGCGCCATGGCGAGCAGGCCGATGGTGACCTGCTCGCCGGTCGCCATCACGACGTCGAGTTCGCGCGGGTCGGGGCTGGCCTGGATTTCCTTCGCCAGCGCGATCAGCCGGTTGGTCTCGCCGCTCATCGCGGAGACGACCACCACCAGTTGATGCCCCTGCCTGTGCCACCGGGCGACGCGCCGGGCGACGTTCTTGATGCGCTCGGGCGAGCCGACGGAGGTACCGCCGTATTTCTGAACGATCAATGCCATTTCTTCGCTGAGTCTCTGGAGAGGGTGGAAAGAACGCGCCGGCCGGCGCCACCAGAGCGGGCCGGACCAGCCGCGATGCAGGCCGAATCATACCAAGAATTCGACCGACGAACCCGCCGACCAGGCCGCGCCGGGCGGCGGGAATCAAAGCGCCTGCTCATCGGGCCACGGGTTTCGCTTAGAATCGACACTCCGGTGCCGAAGGGCGACCCGCCCATCACCGATATCATCGAAATGCCCATTCGGAGTCTGTGATGACCAAGGTTTGCGAGTACTACTTTGCAGCGCAATCGCCCTATGCCTATCTCGGGCACGAGCGCTTCTGCGCCATCGCCTCGCGCCACGGCGCGGAGATCATCGTCAAGCCCTGCGATTTCGGCCGGATCTTCAGCGTTTCTGGCGGCCTGCCGCTGCCCAAGCGTGCGCCGCAACGGCAGGCTTATCGCCTGCTGGAACTGGCGCGCTGGAGCCGGCACCTCGGGATTCCCCTCAAGCTGCAGCCGAAATTCTTTCCCGTCGTGCCCGATGCCGCCGCCAGGCTGATCATTGCCGGACAACTCGAACGCGGGACCCAGGCGGCACTGGAACTCGCCGGCGCGATCATGCGCGGTGTATGGGTCGAGGACAGGAATATCGCGGACCCCGATACCCTGGCCGCCATCGCCGCGGCGCGCGGCTACGACGGCGGCAGCCTGCTGCGGCAAGCGCAGGGCGCCGCCATCCAGGAACGCTACGAGCGCAACACCGACGAGGCGATCGCGGCGGAAGTTTTCGGCGCGCCCTGGTATCGGGTCGATGGCGAGGGCTACTGGGGCCAGGATCGGCTGGATTTCGTCGACCGGGCATTGGCCGGCGGCTGAGTCCGCGTTCCGCTCAAACCGGTCCGGGCGTAGCCGTAGTACGGCGGACCAACAAGTTCTCGAACGCGTCGAAGATGCGCTGCACGTAGGGATTCTTGAAGCGGAGGACGCCGTCCTCCTGTTCCGGATGGACCAGCATCGTGGCGTTGGCCTCGAACACCAGCAAGCGCCCATCCGGCAGGAAGGAGAAATCGATGCCGGCATAGTCCAGGTCGAGCAGGCGCCCGATGGCTTCGACCGCAGCCATGGCCCGCGTTCCGATCGCCCCGCCGGGATCCTCCAGGAACGATGCCTCCTCGTCTCTCTTCCAGGGTTCGTCGAGCATGCCGGCGGTTTCGTAATGAACCATCCAGTGGCTGCCGATGGCCAGATGATAGGGATAAGGCCGCCGGTCGATGAACACCATCCGGTACTTGCGGTACTGGCCATCGTCCGAGCGATAGTCGTGGTAATTGGTGGCGTAGTAGCAGTCGGCGTTCCAGGTGACGAGATCGGCCAACTGGTCCGCCGATTCGAGTCTGATCAGGTGGTCCCCGCCGTGTGATCCGCTGGGCCGGACCAGGACCGGCAGCCCGATCCCCGGCTGCGCCAGCAACCGCTCCTTGAACTCGCCGGGAGCGAGCCGCACCGTCGCGGGCGCCAGCACGTGGTCGAGCGAAGCGAACAGGGACGGAATCCGGTGGCGCGCGGTGCGCGTGACCGCGGCGGGAAGATTGAGCACGGGTTTGTCGCAGCGGCGCAGGAAATTGGCGACCGGCGCGCGGGTGGGGCCGGTCACGTCCTCGTCGCCGATGGCGTTGAACACCAGATCGTAGTCCGGCAGCGAGCGCGCCTGCGCTTCCGTGGCGTATTCCACCATCCAGGTGATCAGGGTATGGGTTTGCGCCGGGAACAGGAATTCAATGGGCACGTTGCCCTTTGCCGCCGCCCACAGCAACAGCACGGTTCTCTTGCGGCTGGGCGCAACGTCGATGAAGATCGCCTGCCGGCGGTAGGCGCGGTCTCGGTACTGCTGCGCTTCGTCGAGATGTCCGGCTTCGAGCATGATCGCCGCGACGTTCTGATTGGCCTCCACCTGATCCGGATCGACGGCGAGCGATGCCTGACTCCATTGCAATGCCTGCGCATAATCCTTCTTCAGGAGATAGGCGGAGCCGAGATTCAGCATGGCCTTGGCGTAGCCGGGGGTGATCGCGAGCGCCCGTTGATAGCAGGCGATCGCCTCGTCCAGGCGCTTTTGTCTCTTGAGGGCGACGCCCAGATTGTTGTGCGCCTCGGCGTAATGCGGCGCCAGCGCCAGCGCCCGCTCGAAGCTTGCCACCGCTTCGGCCAGCCTTCCCTGCGCCATCAGCGCTGCGCCGAGATTGTTGTGGGCCTGGATGTGCCCGGGATCGTCCCGGAGAATTTGCCGATACAGCGCCTCTGCCTGGAGCAGGCGTCCGGCCTGGTGGTGCTGGAGTGCGCTCTGAAAAGTCATGGGGAGGGATGCTGGCGGCGATCCAGCAGATTCTCGAACGCGTCGAATATTCGCCGTACGTGGAGGTTCTTGTGTTCCAGCGGTCCGGAAGCTTTTTCCGGATGCACCAGCATCGTGGGGTTCGCCTCGAACACCAGCAGCCGCCCATCCGGCATGATCGTGAAATCGACGCCCGCATATTCGAGATCCATGCGCGCGCCGAGGGTCTCGATGGCGCGCATGCCGGCCGCGCCCAGGACCGCCTCCGGATCCCGCAGAAAGGCCTGCTCCTCCGCCAGCTTCCAGGGGAAGGGCTCCATCTCCGCCGTGTAGTAATGGACCATCCAGTTCTGCGAGATCGCCAGGTGATAGGGAAACGGTCGGCGGTCGATGAAGATCATCCGGTACTTGCGAAACCAGGAATCCGCGGAGCGGTAATCGAAGAAGCGTGCGACATAAACGGGGCCGTCCTGGGTCGCCCTGAATTGCGCCAGCGCTGCCTCGTCCGCCACCAGCGTCATGCCGATGCCGCCGTGGGTATGCACCGGCCTGATCAAGAGCGGCAACTGCTTGACGACCGACTCATCCCAGCTCTCCCCGTCCGGGTATCGCCCTACCGCGGGGACCTGCAGGCCGTCTATGCCGTCGAGCAGGGCCGGCAGCTTGTGCCGGGCGGTGCGCGCCACCTGGTCCGGATGGTTGAGCAGCGGCTTTTGGCAGACCGGCAGGAATCGGCC
Source organism: Pseudomonadota bacterium (assembly GCA_021791235.1). The sequence goes on along the minus strand of JAJYXA010000224.1, from coordinate 10,594 downwards.
GACCGGCCCCGAGGTGTTTCCGGTCTGATCGGGGTCGCCCATGGCGTTGAAGACCAGGTCATGCTCCGGCAATTTGCCGAATTGATCGTCGGCGGCGTATTCGATCATCCAGTCGATGAGGCTGTTGGTCTTGTCGCTGAACAGATGGGTGAGGTTGAGATTGCCCTTGCCGGCATCGAGCAGCAGCAATACCGTTCTGCGCGCCGCCGGCGCACGCTTCTCGAACAGGTTGCAGGTGGAATAGGCGAGGTCGATGTGCCGCTGCGCCTCGTCCCTGCGGCCATCCTCCATCAGGATGGCGGACAGGTTGATGTGCGCGCTGACATAGCGGGGCTCCCGCTCGAGCACCCGCAGGTAGCAGCGTTCCGCCTCGGCGGTGCGCAGCAGGCGGCCGTCGATGACGCCGAGATTGTAGAGCGCATCGAGGTGACCGGGATCGAGCGCGACCGTCCGCTCGAAGCAGCGGTAGGCCGACTGCGGATCGCCCTGCCGGTTGCGGGCGACGCCGAGGCTGAAATGCGCCGCCGCCAGTTCCGGTGCCGCGGCGATGGCCAGTTCGTAGTGGCGCACCGCTTCATCCGTCCGCTCGCCGTCGATCAGCAGATCGCCCAGGTTGAGGTGCGCGACGGCGTATTCGGGCAGCAGCCGTATGGCTACGCGAAAAGCCGCGGCGGCCTCCGTCGGTCTCCCCAGTTTGCGCAGCGTCGCCCCCAGATTGTTGTGGGCTTCCGGATAGTCGGGCTGCAGCGCCAGGGCCTGGCGGTAGCACGAGAGCGCCGGCTCGAGCTCGCCCCGGGCGAAATGGATGTTGCCGATGTTGTTGTGCGTCTCGGGCAGGTCGGCCGCCAATGCCCGCCGGTAACTGGCCAGGGCTTCATCCATCCGGCCCAATGCCTGCAGGGCGCTGCCCAGGTTGTGGTGGGCATCGGCGAAATCGGGCTTCAGGCGCACCGCGATCCGGTAATGGTCGATGGCCGCCAGGTGTTCGCCTGACGACTTGCGGATGTTCGCCAGGTTGTAGTGCGCCTCGAAAAAATCGGGATTGAGTTCCAGCGCCCGGGCGAAACTTTCCGCGGCATCGGGCAGGCGGCCCAGGCTCTGCAGGGTGTTGCCCCGGTTGAAATGGGCCGAGGCGGAGTCCGGTTCGAGCTCCAGGATTCTGGCGTAACAGCCGAGGGCCAGATCGAATTGCCGCTTGACGCGATACGCCAGCCCCAGGGAGGACAGGTAGGCGGTGTTTTTCGGAGCCAGTCCGCACGCCCGCGAGATCAGCGCGATCGACAAATCGACGTCGCCCAGTTGCGCGGCGGCATTGCCCATGAGGTGCAGCGCATCGGCATGGTCGGGCTCGGCCTGCAGGATCCGGGCATAGATCTGCGTCGCTTCCCCGATGCGCCCCGCCCGGTGATGCGCCAGTGCGTTCAGCAGCTCCACGCTTCATCGGCGCAACGAGCGCCGCTACGCGGATGTCGCCGGCCCGCCCGCAAGCTCAGCCGCAACTGCCGACCGCGCCGCAGGCGCTGCAGAAGTCGCAGCCGTCCTTGCGGATCACCGTGAAGTTGCCGCACTCGCTGCACAGCGCGCCCTGCATCACCCGGGGCGCGCCGGCTTCGCGCGGCGTCTCGAGGATGCCCATCTCGCGCGTCGGGTAGCCGTTCTCGTCGAGGATGCCGAGCATGGCGTAGCGGTGGATGATCAGCCGCGCGAGGTAGGCCACGGTCGAAGGCCAGTTTTGCTGGCGGCGCGTGCCCGGGACGAAGGCCATGAAGTCGCCCAGCGGCTCCGGGTAGTTCAAGAGCTTGCGCAACTTCATGCCGATCCAGGCCGGGTCCATCACGCGCATGTCGAGCGAGAGGATGCGCGAGAGGCCGTCCAGCGCGCGCGGGTAGTTGCCCGACAGCCACATCGAGTAGGGGCGCGTGACGCCGGGCACGCCGGCCATCTCCGGCAGGGTGATTTCCTTCAGGCCGAGCACCAACTCCTCGCCGGCGGCGGGGTTTACGATGTCCACCGTCCACGACAGCGTGCCGTCGGTGCCGGTCTTCGGCTCGTCGCGGCTGAACATGGTGTCGAGCACCGGCGTCGGGCCGTCGCCCTCGAAGGCGCCCAGTTGTTCGCAGCGGTAGCTGATCACCTGCGCCATGGCCGAGACGACGCCGGGCACCAGCTTGTGTTCGCCGTGCGGCGGGAAGGCCATGTCGAAGGGCTTGTCGCCGATCGTTCTGGCCAGCATGTCGAGCTTCAGCTTGAGCCAGCCGCGGTCGTTGGCGCGCATGTCCATCGACAGCGTCTTGGCCACGGCGCCCAAGCCGCGCGGCTGCTCCGAGCCATTGACCCAGACCTCGAAGGGCACCGACTTGCCGTTGGCGATGTGGCCGACGAACAGCGCGAACTCGCCGTGCGGAGTCTCGATCATGTAGGTCCAGGCCTCGTTGCCCTCGCGCATCCGCGGCCGGCCGGGCCAGCGCAGGCTGGCCAGCACCGGCGCCGGCAGCGTGCCGATCGACAGGCGGCGGTTGGCGTCGGAGATGACCACGTCCTGGGGTTTCTTCTTCTCCGCGGATTCGACCGAGAGCACCGAGCCCAGCACGGCGTTCGGCCGGTAGGTGGCCAGGCCCTTCAGGCCGGCCTTCCAGGCCGCCATGTAGAGATCCTCGAAGTCGGCGTAGGGATAATCCTCGGGCACATTCACCGTCTTCGAGATCGAGGTGTCGATATAGGGCGCCACCGCGGCGACCATGTCCTTGTGCGCCTGCGCCGAGATGTCCAGGGCGGTGACGAAGTAGTCGGGCAGCTTCGAAGTGTCGCCGCCCTGGAACTTGTAGTAGCGCCAGGCGTAGTCCTCGACCGCGTATTCCTTGAAGGTGCCGTCGGCCATCCGCTTCTTGCGCGTATACATCCAGGAGAAGGGCGGCTCGATGCCGTTGCTGGCGTTGTCGGCGAAGGCCAGCGAGATCGTTCCGGTCGGCGCGATCGAGAGCAGGTGCGAGTTGCGGATGCCGTGCTTCCTGATCTGCTCCTTCACCTCGGCGGGCAGGCGCGAGGCGAAGTTGCCGCCGGACAGATACATGTCGGCGTTGAACAGCGGGAAGGCGCCGCGCTCCTTGGCCAGTTCGACCGAGGCGAGATAGGCGCGGTCGCGCATGAACTCGGAGATCCTGGTCGCGGCTTCGCGCGCTTCAAGCGTGTCGTAGCGCTTGCCCATCATGATCAGGGCGTCGCCCAGGCCGGTGAAGCCTAGGCCGACGCGGCGCTTGGCCTGCGCCTCGGCTTGCTGCTGTTCGAGCGGCCAGTGGGTGGCGTCGAGCACGTCGTCCAACATGCGCACCGAGGTGTCGATCACCCGGCCGAAGGCGGCGTAGTCGAACGAGGCCTGGTCCGAGAAGGGCGCGGCGACGAACAGCGTCAGGTTGATCGAGCCCAGGCAGCAGCAGCCGTAAGGCGGCAGCGGCTGCTCGGCGCAGGGGTTGGTGGCCTCGATGGTCTCGCAGTAGTAGAGATTGTTGTCGCGGTTCATGCGGTCGAGGAACAGGATGCCAGGCTCGGCGTGGTCGTAGGTCGAGCGCATGATCTGGTCCCACAGTTCGCGCGCGCGCACCTTGCGATAGACCCACAGACCGTCTTCGCGCTGATAGGCGCCGGCAGCCTTGAAGTCGGCGGAGGGCACCGCCTTGTGCGTCAGTTCCACCTCGCCGTCATCCTCGACCGCGCGCATGAAATCGTCGCTGACGCCGACCGAGATGTTGAAGTTGGTCAGGTCGCCGCTGTCCTTGGCGTGGATGAATTCCTCGATGTCCGGGTGGTCGCAGCGCAGCACGCCCATCTGCGCGCCGCGGCGGCTGCCGGCGGATTCCACCGTCTCGCAGGAGCGGTCGAAGACGCGCATGTAGGAGACCGGGCCGGAGGCGCGCGACTGCGTGCCCTTGACGTGGGCGCCGACCGGACGGATCGAGGAGAAGTCGTAGCCGACGCCGCCGCCGCGGCGCATGGTTTCGGCGGCCTGCTGCAAGGCGGTGTAGATGCCCGGGCGGCCGTCGACCACCTCGGAGATGGAGTCGCCCACCGGCTGGACGAAGCAGTTGATCAGCGTCGCGCAAAGGTCGGTGCCGGCGGCGGAGTTGATGCGGCCGGCGGGCACGAAGCCGTGCTCCTGCGCTTCATAGAACTGGCGCTCCCAGTGGGCGCGGCGCTCCTCGGGCTCGACCGCGGCCAGGGCGCGGGCCACGCGCAGGCGCACCTCGGCGACGTTCGCTTCGTTGCCCTTGGCATATTTTTCGATCAGCACTTCGCCCGATATTTCCTGCGGCGGCGGCAGTGCTACGGAATGAGTGGAAACGGCTTCACCGGGTTTCAGCATATTTGTTGTCATGGTTTTTTCCCGAGGAGAGGTGGTTCGAGCGGAGCAAGGATACCTCCGGCGCCAAGTCATGGAAAGTGGAAAATTCCACGTTCCTTTAAAAACAAAGTATTGGGGAATTCTCTAGTAGCATAGCAAGCGGCATGCCACTATATATAGTAGGTTGGCGGCGATGAAAAGCCGCGAAAATTCAGTCTATTGAAGCTGCCCGATGCGGCGCGCGGTGTGGCGCGCGACCATCCATTCTTCATTGGTCGGCAATACCAGCACCTCGATGCCGCTGCCGGCGGCAGAAATGCGCGCGGCATCAGCCGAATTTGCCGCCGTGTCGATCTTGACGCCCAGCCAGCGCGCATCCGCGCAGACCGCCTCGCGCACCGGGGCGGCGTGCTCGCCGATGCCGCCGGTGAATACCAGGGCATCGAGCCCACCCAGGGCGGCGGCGAGCGAGCCCAGTTCGCGCGCGATGCGGTAGCAGAACAGATCGACCGCTTCCTTTGCGGCCGCCTGGTCCGAGGCCAGCAGTTCCCGCATGTCCTGCGAGATGCCCGAGACGCCCAGCAGGCCCGACTGGTGATAGAGCAAGCGGCTGAGCGAACCGGCATCCATGCCCTGCTGTTCCATCAGGTAGAGCAGCACGCCCGGATCCAGGTTGCCGCAGCGCGTACCCATCATCAGGCCGTCCAGGGCGGTGAAGCCCATGGTCGTGGCCGTGCTCTTGCGCTCTTTCATCGCGCACATGCTGGCGCCGTTGCCCAGATGAGCGACGACGACGCGGCTGTCGGCGCGCTCGCCCATATGCTCGGGCAGGATCTGGGCGATGTATTCGTAGGACAGGCCGTGGAAGCCGTAGCGGCGGATGCCCTGCGCGCTGATCGCCCGCGGCAGCGCGAAAGCCTGCGCCAGCGGCGGCTGGCTGCGATGGAAGGCGGTGTCGAAGCAGGCCACCTGCGGCAAGTCCGGTCGCAACCGCCGCAGCGCGCGGATGGCCTCCAGGTTGTGCGGCTGTTGCAGGGGTGCTAAGGGAATCAATCGGGCGAGGGCTGCGAGGCTGGCGTCGTCGATCAACAGCGGCTCGTGGTAATCGACGCCGCCGTGCACCACGCGGTGCCCGACCGCGGCCACGTCATGGGCGCCGTGCTGGTCCAGCCACTGGAACAGGAGGGCGATCGCCCGATGATGGTCGTGACAGTCGGAAAGCGGCCGGTGCGCGACCGCCTGGCCGCCGCCGTCGACGGCGGTCAGCGCAGCGCCCGGTCCGGCGCCGATGCCCTCGCCGATGCCGTCGATCTGGCCGGACAGGGCCGGGCGCCGAACGATTTCCGCCGCCAGCGGAAACAGCGCGAACTTGATCGAGGACGAACCGGCGTTCAACACCAGCAGCGCGTTGCTCATACGGTTTTCCCTTGCTCTTTGCGCTGCGGTCCGGCAGTTCGATCGAACGCTTTCGGCTGCCATTGCTCGGAAGCCAGGCAAGCCGCCGGAACGGCGCTTACGCCCGCCGCCAGGGACCACGGCTCGCCTTCACCGTGACACATCACGTACAGATGATCCAGCCCCAAGGTTTCCATTGCAGAGCGCATCGCGGCTGTCACTCGTGGCGAGCGCGTCAACTTGATTTCGAAACCCAGACGGCAACCTTCCTGCAGAATCAAAAGATCCAGTTCTGCGCCGGCATGCACTCCCCAAAAAAATGCTTCGCCGCGTTTTGCTCCGAGGCGGCGGATGATCTCGCGCAAAATGAATCCTTCCCAAGAGGCGCCGCATTTCGGATGCGCCAGCAGACCGTCCAGTCCGCCGACGCCGAGCAAGCTATGCAGCAAGCCGGTATCCGCTACATATACCTTGGGGGCCTTGACCTCGCGCTTGCCCACGTTGGCATGCCAGGGCATCAGGCGAAACGCCATGTAGGTCCCTTCCAGTATGTCCAGATAACGTGACACCGTTTTATCGCTCACACCGAGCGACCGGGCCAATTCACTACCATTCCATGTTTGTCCGTGGTAGTGCGCCAGCATGGTCCAGAAGCGACGCAGCGTCAGCGCCGGCAGATGAATACCCAGTTGTGGCAAATCGCGCTCGAGGTAAGTGCGGATGAATGCTTCGCGCCACTCGCGGCTTTGCTCGATATCGGACACCAGCAAGGCGCGCGGAAAACCACCGCACAGCCAGCGAGTATCCAGCCAATCAGGCGTAACAGCGGACGACGCAATTTCGTCCAGCGCCAGCCCGTCCAACTCGTGGAACGCCACCCTGCCGGCCAGGCTCTCGGCGGTTGCCTTAAGCAATTCCGGCGCTGCGCTGCCCAGGATCAAAAACCGTGCCGGAGTGCCGGGGCGATCCGCCAGTACCCGGAGCAGGGGAAAAATATCCGGGCGCAGTTGAATTTCATCGATCACCACCAAACCCTTCAATTCCCGCAGGACAAATGCCGGGTCGGCAAGCCGCGCCTGGTCATCCGGATCCTCGAGATCGAAGCGTCGTTTGGGCCCGGGCCAGTCGGCTTCCAACTGTGCGGCAAGCGTGGTTTTGCCGACTTGCCTCGCGCCCAGAATGGCAACCACCGGAAAATTGGCGAGCTTCTGCTTGATCGATTCCAGATGGCGCGTTCGAAGTATCATCCGAAAATTATATTAGATAAATCGGCATTGAACTCCGAAATTTCAAACAATTTTCCTGCGGACCGGCGTTGCCCCCTCCGCCGGTCGAGCGACGAAGCATAACGGAGACCACGGCAGGTCCACACTTCGCTCACGTCTGTTTGCGCTTGGCGTGGGCGATGACCACGGCGATGGCGGTCGAGGCGGTGCGCGTCTCGGCCGAGTCGGCGCGGCTGGTGAGCACGATCGGCACGCGGGCGCCCAGGACGATGCCGGCGGAGAGCGCGTCGGCCAGATATTCGAGCTGCTTGGCCAGCATGTTGCCCGATTCGATGTCCGGCACCACCAGGACGTCGGCCTGGCCCGCCACCATCGAGCGGATGCCCTTGGTCTTGGCGGCGATGAGCGACACCGCGTTGTCGAAGGCCAGCGGGCCGTCGAGCAGGCCGCCGGTGATCTGGCCGCGGTCGGCCATCTTGCACAGTGCCGCGGCGTCGAGCGTGGCGCGCATCTTGGGATTGACCATTTCCACCGCCGCCAGGATCGCCACCTTGGGCTCGGCAATGCCGATCATCCGTGCCAGGTCGATGGCGTTTTGCACGATGTCGACCTTGTCCTCCAGCGACGGTTCGACATTCACCGCGGCATCGGTGATCAACAGCGGCCGCGGATAGGTCGGCACATCCATCAGGAACACGTGGCTGATGCGGCGATGGGTGCGCAACCCGGTCTCCTTATTGACCACCGCCTCCATCAGTTCGTCGGTGTGCAAGGAGCCCTTCATCAGCGCCTCGACCTCGAAGTTGCGCGCCATCCTCACCGCGACCTCGGCCGCGGCGTGGCTGTGCGGCACGTCGATGATGCGGCAGCCGTCGAGGGAGACGCCGATCTGCTCGGCCAGCGGGCGCAGCTTCTCTTCCGGACCGACCAGGGTCGGCAATATCAGACCGGCGTCCCGCGCCATCAGCGCGCCCTTCAGGGACTCGCCGTCGCAGGGATGGACCACGGCCATGGCGATCGGCGCGAGGCCGCGGGTCATGGCCAGCAGGTGGTCGTAGCGGGCCTGCCGGTCGCTGATCGTAAACCCCGGCATGGTCATGCGCGCGCGCTTGATCTTCTCGGTCGGCGCCAGCACTTCGGCGGTGCCGCCGATCACCTTGAGACCCTCCTGATTGGCGCACAGACAGTCGAAGACGATGTGGTGATTGTGATCGAACTTCTTCTGGCAGGTGAGGGTGACGGTGATGGTGTCGCCCAGCGCCACCGGCCGCGAGAAGTGCAGGGTCTGGTCGATGTAGATGGTGCCCGGGCCGGGAAACTGGGTGCCCAGCACGGTCGAGATCAGCGCGCCGCCCCACATGCCGTGGGCGATCACTTCGCGGAACATCGACGAACGCGCGTATTCGGGATCGACGTGGGCGGGATTGACGTCGCCGGACATGATCGCGAACAACTGGATGTCCTCGGCGCGCAGGGTGCGCACCAGCGTGGCGCTGTCGCCGACCTGGATCTCGTCGTAGGTACGGTTCTGAATGGTGTCTTGGCTCATGTCGGCTCCTAAAGCCAATTATAATGCGCCTCTCGTCTTCATCAGGAAACGCCCATGAAACTCGACCAAGCCGCGCTCGATCAGCTCTTTGCCGCCGCGCGGACCCACAACGTCTGGCAGGATCGCCCGGTTTCCGACGAGCTGCTCCATGAGCTCTACGAGTGCATGAAGTGGGGGCCGACCGCCGCCAACGGCTCGCCCGCCCGCATCGTCTTCGTCAAGTCGCGCGCGGCCAAGGAACGCCTGCTGCCGTGCATGGCGCCGGGCAACCAGGACAAGACCCGGGCCGCGCCGGTCACCGTGATCGTCGCCATGGACGGCGCCTTCTACGAAAAATTGCCGGTCTTGTTCCCGCAGGCGGACGCGCGTTCCTGGTTCGTCGGCAATCAGGCGCTGATCGATGCCACCGCCTTTCGCAACAGCAGCCTGCAAGGCGCCTACCTGATCCTGGCGGCGCGGGCGCTGGGCCTCGATTGCGGGCCGATGTCGGGTTTCGACGCCGACAAGATCAACGCCGCGTTCTTCAAGGACAGCACGGTCAAAGCCAATTTCGTCTGCAATCTGGGTTACGGCGACGCCGCCAAGCTGTTCCCGCGCAATCCCCGCCTGACGTTTGCCGAAGCCTGCCGCATCGAGTGACCGGCGCCATCGCGACGGCCACGGCCTGCGGCCTCGCAGTGACGGCCGTGGGAATTCCCGTGGGACGGCAGCGCGGCGATCCTGGTTTGCCGCGGCCCTGCGGGCCTCGCAACGACAGAATGGGTCGTTTCTGCGCGCTGAAGGCGAAGCAATCTTGAACGAGGAAGCCGGACGATGAAATATGTGAGCTATGGCAGCGCGGGCACGCCCGAATCGATGGCCCTGGGCGAGTGCGAAGCGCCGGTCCCCGGTCCGGGAGATATCCTGATCGAGGTTCATTACGCGGGGGTCAACCGGCCCGACGTGGCGCAGCGTGCCGGCAAATACCCGCCGCCGCCGGGCGCCTCGCCGATCCTCGGGCTGGAGGTGGCCGGGCGGGTCGCGGCGCTGGGCGCGGGCGTCGGCGAATGGCGGGTCGATGATCGGGTCACCGCGCTGGTCCCGGGCGGCGGCTACGCCGAGTATTGCGTGACGCCCGCGGCGCACGCGCTGCCCGTTCCCGAGGGCATGAGCCTGGCCGAGGCCGCCAGCTTGCCCGAGACGTGGTTTACCGTCTGGGCCAATCTGATCGACATCGGCCGCTTGAAGGCCGGCGAGCGGCTCCTGGTCCATGGCGGCTCGAGCGGCATCGGGCTCACCGCGATCGGGCTCGCCAACCACGTCGGCGCCGAGGTGATCGTCACCGTCGGCAGCGAAGAGAAGGCCGAGTTCTGCAGAGCCTTCGGCGCCGACACCGCGATCAATTACCGCAGCGGCGATTTCGTCGAGGCGGTCAAGGCGGCCACCGGCGGCGAAGGCGTCGATGTCGTGCTCGACATGGTCGGCGGCAGCTATCTGCAGAAGAACGTCGGGCTGTTGCGCCGCGACGGCCGGCTGGTGATGATCGCCTTCCTCGCGGGCAGCAAGACCGAATTCGATTTCCTGCCGGTGATGACGAAGCGCCTGACCCTCGCCGGCTCGACCATGCGTCCGCGCACCGTGGCCGAGAAGGCGGCGATCCGCGACGCGCTGCGGGCCGAGATCTGGCCGGCGCTGGCCGCGGGAAAATTGCAGACCCATTTGTTCGCCGCGTATCCCATCGGGCAGGCGGGCGAGGCGCATCGGCTGATGGAGAGCAGCCGGCACATCGGCAAGATCGTGCTGCAGGTTCGCGCTTGAGCCCCGGCCATCATGAGTGACGATATGAAGCTGCGCGCGACGCTCGATCCCGAGGACTGGCAGGCCCTGCGCGCGCAGGGCCACGTCATGCTCGACGACATGTTCGACTACCTCGAGCACCTGCGCCAGCGCCCGGTCTGGCAGCCGATCCCGCAGACGGTCAGGGACGGTTTTCATGAGCCCTTGCCGACGGCTCCCAGCGAACTCGCCGCGCTGCATCGGCGCTTCATCGACGACATCCTTCCCTATGCCGCGGGCAATGCCCATCCCGGCTTCATGGGCTGGGTCAAT
>JAJYXA010000204.1 GCA_021791235.1 Pseudomonadota bacterium | reverse complement strand
CGGTGACGAGGATGACGCGGCCTGCAAGCAGGTCAGGGCGGGGCAGATAGTCTTTCATAGCGTTTCCAGCAGCGAGGCGGCCGATTGTACTCCGCTCCGCGTTGCACTTTCGAGCGTGGCGGGATAAGGCCCGGCGGTGTAATCGCCTGCCAGGAAAATGCGCGGGTGCGCGGTGCGCACAGCGGGGCGGGACATGTCCGGCACGCAGGCGTAGGTTGCCTGCTTCTCGACGATGCGTTTGCGCCAGCGTGCGGGCCCAGGCGGGGCGATGCGTTGCAACTGGGCTTCGGCCTGGTCCGGCCAGTCCTCGGACAGCGTTGCTGCGGCGCTGGCAACAAAGGCCAAGAGACCCGGTTGGCCGTGGCTCTGGCCACGGTCGAACACGAACTGTGCGGGACCATTCGCCAGGACGAATAGCGGCTTGCTTAATCGGAAAGCCGGATCGTACTGCACGTAGCCGGTCGCGATCGGTTGATAACGGTAGGCCGCCACGTCACGCACGACCGATTCGAGTTCCGGGATCGGCGCAGCCAACGACGCCAGGTGCTGCGGCGCGACGGCGAGAATGACGTGGCTGTATCGGGCCGTGTCGTCGCGCGTGCCCACCGTGACGGCGTCGTCCGCGGCATCGAGCGTGGTCACCCGGCAGACCAGACGCAGCGTGCCGCCCAGTTCGGCCCCCCGTGCGGCGGCGGCTGGTGTGGGAAACAGCACGGTCAGGTCGCGGCGCGGCAGCAGCAGGTCGCTGTGATGGCTGCGTCCGCCGAAGGCGGCGCGGATCACGTCGCGGAAAACCCGCGCGCTGGCCAACTCAGGCGGCGTGTTGAGCGCGGACACGCACAGCGGATGCCACAGCAGGCGGTTGAGCGTGTCCGGCTGCGTGCGGGTGAGCTGGCCGACGCTGCCATCGACCGTCTCTTCGGTGCCGCGAATCAGGGCATGCGCCCAGCGCGCCGCCGCCAGCTTTTCGCCCCAGCCGAGCCCGCGTGCACCGAGCAGTCCTGCCGCGAGATGCAGCGGCGCGGGCAGGCGCGGGCAGGCAAGACGGAAATCCGGTGGCTGCTCGATCGTGAGCGGCAGGCGCCACAGGCCATTTTGCGCAGCGCCTGGATGCACACGGTCGATCAGCCCAAGGGTCTCTTCGTATGCGCCGAGCAGGATGTGCTGGCCGTTGTCGAGCGCCTCGCCTTCAAGTTCGACCGCGCGCGCGCGGCCGCCGAGCGTGCGGCTTGCTTCATACAGGGTAACCGCCACGCCGGCCTCAGCCACGGTCAGCGCCGCGGCGCAGCCGGCCCAGCCGCCGCCGACGACGGCAACTTTCGGTTTCATGGAAACAGCCAGGTACTGCCCGCGATCCACAGCTTGCGCAAAGGCGTGAGCGCCACGCGCGCGCGCAAGACGGGAAAATCGGAACGCCGGATTTCCTCCAGCAGGGTGCGGTAAATCGCCGCCATCACCAGCCCGGGGCGCTGCGCGCGGCGTGCACTGGCGGGCAGGGCGGCCAGCGCGCTTTCGTAATGCGCGCTGGCGCGTTCGAACTGGAACTGCATCAGCGCCTGGAATTCTGGCGTGTCGCGGCCGGTCAGCAGATCGGCTTCGGCGGCACCGAAGCGCGCCAACTCGTCCTGCGGCAGGTAAATCCGTCCGCGACGCGCGTCCTCGCCGACATCGCGGATGATGTTGGTGAGCTGGAACGCCAGCCCCAGTTCGTGCGCGTAGCGGCGGATGCCGCGCTCGTCCTCGCTGCGCGGTCCGCCGAAAATCGCCGCCGCCACTTCGCCCACCACGCCGGCGACGCGATAGCAATAGAGATTGAGGGACTTGAAATCGGGGTAGCGCAGGCGGTCGAGATCCATCGCCATGCCGTCGACGATTTCGAGCAGTAGCGCGGACGGGATCGCGCATCCCTGCGGCGTGTCGAAGAGCGCGCGAGTCGCCGGGTGCTCCGGCACGCCGGCCGCAAACCGGCCGATTTCGGCGCGCCACCAGTCGAGCTTGGCTTCGGCCACCTGGCGCTCGCGACATTCGTCCACCACGTCGTCGAGTTCGCGGCACAGCGCGTAGAACGCGGTGATCGCGCGCCGCGCGTCCGGCGGCAGGAAGACGAAGCTGTAATAGAAGCTTGAGCCGCTGGCGGCAGCGCGCTCCTGGCAGTACTGATGAGCGTCCATAATCAGAAGAGTCCGCGTGCGAGCATCGTGATCCAGTCTTTTTTTGCCAGCACTGGACGGTTGTGGAACACGCAGCCGGGATCGGCGTGCAGCTTGCGCAGGATGGTTTCGCCGCCGAGAATGGTCACGCGCAGATCAAGGCCGATGCGCCCTTTCAACCGCCGGCCGAGCGGCGCGCCGGCCTGCAATAGCTTGCGGGCGCGCTCGATCTGCTTGTGCATCATCATGTGCCACAGGCCGCGCGTGTCGCCCTGGGCGATCTGCGTTTCGCTGACGCGATATGCGGCCAGTTCGTCCTGCGGCAGGTAGATGCGGCCCTTCCTGTAATCGACCGCGATGTCCTGCAGGAAGTTGATCAGTTGCAGGCTGCTGCAGATGGCGTCGGAATAGGCCAGATGCCGCGGGTCGCGGTCGCCGTATAGGTGCAGCATCAGGCGTCCAACCGGGTTGGCCGAGCGCCGGCAGTAATCCATGACTTCGACGAAGCTGGCGTAGCGGGTCTTTTCCACGTCCTGTGCAAACGCCGACAACAAGTCGCGGAACGGGGCGAGCGGGACGGCGTACTCGCGGATCGCGGCAGCGAGCGGCACAAAAACAGGATGGGTCGATGGCTCGCCGCGTTCGATGCGGTCCAGTTCGGCGTGATACGCCGCCAGCTGGGCCAGCCGCTCGGCCGGCGGCGCGTCGCCTTCGTCTGCAATGTCGTCCGCGCTGCGGGCAAACCGGTAAATGGCTTCGACCGGCCGGCGCAGCCGTTTGGGCAGCAGCCAGGACGCAACGGGAAAGTTTTCGTAGTGATCGACCGGCACCGGCAACAAAAAACGGAATGGGAATAATGAC
>JAJYXA010000069.1 GCA_021791235.1 Pseudomonadota bacterium | reverse complement strand
TGCGCGCCGCACCCACCGGCTGCAATTGCGCGCCGTCCCGCCGGCCGGTCTGGCCCGGCCGCTGATGATGGACGCAGTAATCAGCGCACGCGACACGGCCGATCTCAAAACCTGGAAAGGCAGCATCGATGGGACGGTGGCGGGGGTGTCGTTTCCGCGGCTCGCCACCTGGCTGGCGCTGCCGTATCAGCCCCGCCAGGGCTGGGGCGCACTGAAAGTGAAACTCGAGGTGGCGCGCGGCACCCTGACCGGGATGTCCGCGGGCTTCGATTTGCGGGCAATCGAAGTCACGCTGGGAGAGGAGCTGCCCGCGCTGCGGCTGGCGCAAATACGCGGCCGGGCCGCATGGCGGCGCGGACCGGACGAGCAGCGCGTGGCGTTTGAAAACCTGCGGGTGGCGCACCCGGGGGCCGCGCTGGGTGCGCCATTCAACTTGGGGCTCGCCTGGGGCGCCACCTCGCGCGAAATCACCGCAAAGGCATTCAAGCTGAGCGGCTGGCAAGCGGTCCTGCCGAGCCTGCCGATGGATGCAGCCCTGCGTGCGCGCCTGCAGAGCCTGCAACCGCAGGGCCGGTTCGACGACCTGACAATGCGCTGGAGCGGGGCGCAGCCGGGCATCGACAACTTCGGCATCACGGCCCACTTCAGCGACCTGGGCGTAACGGCGGTCGGCAACCAGCCAGGACTGGCCAGGCTCTCCGGACGCATCGATGGGGACGCCCGCGCGGGCATGTTCGAAATCGATTCGACGCAACTCACCCTCGACATGCCGGGTCTGTTCCGCGAGCCTTTGTTCGGGTTCGACAGCGTGCGGCTGCGCGGCGACTGGAAAAAAACGCCGCGCGGCCGCCGCTTGACGCTGAACGACGCGTCGTTCGCCAATGCGGACATGGCCGGCACAGCACGGGGCCATTACGAGTTTATCGCCGGCCAGCCCGGCATTATCGATCTGACCGCCCATCTGAGCCGCGCCGAGGGCACGGCGGTGTATCGCTACCTGCCGAAAAAAATCGGCGACCAAACGGTCAACTGGGTGAAAAGGGGCGTCGTGGCCGGTTTCTCCGACTCGGTGCGGCTGAACCTGAAAGGCGACCTGGCGCAGTTTCCGTTCGGCGAGGGCAATGGGGTGTTTCGGCTGGATGCGCAGGTCAAGCAGGCCATCATCGACTATGTGCCAGACTGGCCGCGCATCGAGGATATTCAGGCGCGCGTGCTGTTCCAGGGCAAGACGATGGAGGTGACCTCCAGCCAGGCGCGGATTTCCGGGGTGGCCTTGTCGCCGGTGAGGGCGGCCATCCCGGACCTGATCCATCACGAAGAGATGCTGAACGTCGATGGCGAAGCCAACGGCCCCATCCAGGACTTCATCCACTTTGCCAATTTCAGCCCGGTGGGCGAGCGCTTGCGCGGCTTCACCGATGCGCTCGACGGCAGCGGGCCAATGAAGCTCGCCCTGAAGTTGCAGGTTCCGCTGCGCCACAGTCACGACACCACGTTGAACGGCAGACTGTCGTTCCTGGGCAATACGCTGTTTCCGGAAGGCCTGCCGCGGCTCGACCAGGTGCGCGGCAACATCGATTTCACCGGCAACAGCATCAATGCAAAAAATCTCACCGCGCAGTTTCTTGGCGGCCCTTTGCGCATCGACACCGCCACTCGCAACGGTCAGGTGCAGATTCTGGCGGAGGGGCGCGCCACCGCAGCGGGCATGGCGCCCTGGCTCGGCGCGGCGTGGGGCAAGCGCTTGAGCGGGCAGGCAAGCTGGCGCGGCCAGATCGATCTGGATCCGGTGAGCGAGCGCATCCGGATCGACTCCGATCTGGCCGGGCTGGGCTCCAGTCTGCCCGCGCCGCTGGCGAAGCCTGCTGCGGAGCCATTGTCGCTACGGGTGACCAGCCAGCCGCTGGTCGATGGTCGACTGCATGAAGTGCGACTGGGCCAGACCGTCAGTGCCGCATGGCACAGCACCATGGCCGGCGATTTCGACCGCGGTGAAATCCGCTTTGGCGGATCGGCGGTGATTCCGGCCGAACCTGGCTTGCGGCTGTCCGGCAGCGGGCGCGGTCTGGACATTTCGGGCTGGCTGGCGCTGCTGCCCAGGGGCGACGGCAAGGAATCCTTGCCGTTGTCATCCATCGATCTCGGCTTCGAGGCGTTTGACCTGATGGGCCGGCGCTATCAGGAGGTGCGTCTGCAGGGGCGCACCCGCAACGGCCTGTTGCGCACCCAGGTGACGGGACGCGAACTGAACGGCGTGCTGACCTATCGCCCGGCGGGGGAGCTGCCTGCCCGCCTGTCGGCGCAGTTCAAGCAGTTGACCATTCCGGCTGCGACGCCGGCCAACGGTTCGGCAGAAGGCATGAAAATGACCGCCGCGGATTTCCCTGCGCTGGATGTCACGGTGGAGGACTTCCGCCTGCAGGACCGCCCGCTGGGGCGGCTGGAGGTGTTGGCGCACAGCGCGCCGCAAGGCCTGGTGATCGACAGCCTGCAACTCACGCATGCTGACAGTGTGGTCCGCATGAGCGGACTGTGGCGTGACGGCGCACCGAGCGAAACCCGCGCCGAGCTGAATCTGAACGTGCTGGATGCGAGCCGGTTTCTGGCCCGTTTCGGGTATCCCGACACGCTCAGACGCGGCAGCGCCGAAATCCAGGGCAACGCCACCTGGGTCGGCTCGCCGGCCGATTTCGCGTTCGACACCCTGGCGGGGCAGCTCGATTTCAAGGCCAAGGGGGGGCAGTTTCTCAGGATCAATCCCGGTGCCGGCAAGCTGCTCGGCGTGTTGAGCCTGCAATCGCTGCCGCGCCGGCTGAACTTCGATTTCCGTGATATCTTCAACGAAGGCTATGCCTTCGATGACATCGGCGCCACGCTGCGTATCGCGCGCGGCGTGATCTACAGCGATGACTTCAGGATGCGCGGGCCGGCTGCCAAGGTAAACATGTCCGGAATGGCCGACCTCAATCAGGAAGTCGTGCAGTTGCGGGTGAAAGTGATCCCGAAACTGTCCGAAGGCGTGGCCGTG
>JAJYXA010000528.1 GCA_021791235.1 Pseudomonadota bacterium | reverse complement strand
AGAGGCGGCGCTGTCCACCGACCAGATCAACCTGTCCAAGGCCTCGATCGTCGCGCCTACCGACGGCGTAGTGCTCACGCGCAGCGTCGACCCCGGCAACGCGGTCGCCGCATCGCTGCAGGCGGTGACCCTGTTCACCGTAGCCGAGGATCTGACCAAGCTGCGCCTGTGGGTATACGTGGACGAAGCCGACGTGGGCGCGGTCAAGGTGGGCCAGGACGCCACCTTCACCGTCAGCGCCTATCCCACCCGCCAGTTCCCCGCACGCGTCACGCGCGTGGGCTTCGGCTCGACCATCACCGACAATGTCGTCACCTACCTGACCTACCTCGACGTGGACAACGCCGACCTGAGCCTGCGCCCGGGCATGACGGCCACCGCCACCATCACCGCCACGCAGCGCAAGAACGTGCTGCTGGTGCCCAACACCGCGCTGCGCTTCTCGCCCACCGCAGCGGCAGCAGACGCATCGGCCAAGAAGAGCATCGGCGCCACCCTGTTGCCACGCATGCCGCGCAGCGGCACGCGCAAGTCGGCCGCGGCCACCGCCAGCACCGCAGCCGCCCGCCAGGTGTGGGTGCTGCGCGATGGCCAGGCGGTACCCGTGGCCGTGACGCCCGGCATCAGCGACGGCCGCATGACCGAGATCACCGGCGGCGACCTGCAAGCCGGGATGCAGGTCATCACCGATCAAAAGGCTGCGGCAGCGAAATGAGCGACCTGCTCATCCAGCTGCGCGGCGTCACCAAGCGCTACGGCAGCGGCGTGGCCGAGCTGATGGCGCTCAAGGGTATCGACCTGGACATCCACGCCGGCGAGTTCGTCGCCATCATGGGGCCCAGCGGCTCGGGCAAGTCCACCGCGATGAACATCCTCGGCTGCCTGGACACCCCCACCACCGGGCAGTACCTGTTCAAGGGCGCGCACGTCGAGGCGCTGTCGCGCGACCAGCGGGCGCGGCTGCGGCGCCGCTATCTGGGCTTCGTGTTCCAGGGCTTCAACCTGCTGGCGCGCACCTCGGCGCAGGAGAACGTGGAGTTGCCGCTGCTGTACCGCGGCGACAGTGCCAGCGTGCGGCGCGCGGCGGCCGCCAAGGCATTGCAGGCCGTGGGCCTGGGCGGCTGGGAACACCACACGCCGGCGGAACTGTCCGGCGGCCAGCAGCAGCGCGTGGCGATCGCGCGCGCCATCGTCACCGAACCGGCCGTGGTGCTGGCCGACGAGCCCACCGGCAACCTGGACACGCAACGCAGTCACGAGATCATGGGACTGCTGATGGCGCTGAACCAGGACCATGGCATCACCGTGCTGATGGTCACGCACGAGGCCGACATGGCGGCGTACGCGCGACGCATGGTGCATTTCATCGACGGTCGCATCGCCGACGATGTGCCGAACCCACACCCGACCACCGCGGCACCTGCCGCACCGTCGCCGGTGGAGGCGAGCTGATGCTGTACAGCGTCTTCATGCTGGCGCTGCGCTCGATCCGCCGCAACCTGCTGCGCTCATTCCTCACCATCCTGGGCATCGTGATCGGCGTCAGCGCGGTGATCACGATGGTCACGCTCGGCAACGGCGCCACGCAGTCGGTCAAGGCGCAGATCTCCGGCCTCGGCACCAATCTGCTGATGGTGCGGCCAGGCCAGCGCTCGGGGCCGGGTGGAGGCGGGGGAGGGGGCGCAGGCGTGCCGCAATTCAAGGAAGGCGATGCCGAGGCCATCGCGTCGCAGATCGGCGGCGTGGCCGCCGTCGCGCCCGAAGGCCGCGCCAGCGTCACCGTGGTGGCCAACGGGCGCAACTGGGCCACCAGCGTCATCGGCAGCACCAACGCGTGGTTCGACACCGGCAACTGGAAGCTCGCCAGCGGCCGTATCTTCGAACCTGACGAGCAGCTCGCCGGCGCCGCCGTGTGCATCATCGGCGAGACGGTGCGGCGCGAGATATTCGGCGGCACGGCCGGCCAGACCGGACTGGGCGAGAAGCTGCGTGTGCGCAAGTTCTCGTGCACCGTGATCGGCATCCTGGCCGCCAAGGGCCAGGGCGGGATGGGCGATCAGGACGACTTGGTGGTGGTGCCGCTGCGCACGCTGCAACGCCGCGTCACCGGCAGCCTCAGGGTGGCCACGCTGCTGGTGTCGATGCGCGACGGCAGCGACAGCACACGCCTGAAGGCGAGCCTGACGCAGCTGCTACGCGAGCGCCGCAAACTCGCCGAAGGCGACGACGACAACTTCAACATCTTCGACACGCAGCAACTGGCCGAGACGCTGTCGGGCACCACCCAGGTGCTGACCACCCTGCTCGGTGCCGTGGCTGCGGTGAGCCTGCTGGTGGGCGGCATCGGCATCATGAACATCATGCTGGTCAGCGTGACCGAGCGCACCCGCGAGATCGGCCTTCGCCTGGCCGTCGGCGCACTGGAAAGCGAAGTGTTGCTGCAGTTCCTGATCGAAGCGGTGGTGCTGTCCGCGATGGGCGGCGTGATCGGCATCGTGATCGCCACTGCGGCATCCTGGGGGCTGTCCGGCCTGATGGAGGTGCCCTACGCGTTCGACCCGTTCATCAATCTGCTGTCGCTGGTATTCGCGGCCGGCATCGGCGTGCTGTTCGGCTATTTCCCGGCCCGGCGCGCCGCACGCATGGACCCGATCGAGGCACTGCGGCACGAGTGAGGTGCGGTGTTTTCAGGGGTTGAAATATGCAGAGCCTTTGGCAAACCATCGGAGCCATGCCAAGCCACGCCACCCAATCCGGCAGCCCGCCGGACGGATCGCACGCGTTACGCCGATGAGTTTCGATGTGGGGTACCCAATCGAGGAAAGCAAACCGGATTCCGCTACGACTATTCGGTCTATGCTGACTAGTGGTGAAAGGGAAACCATGAATGTGCCAACTATTCGGAAGTCGTCGGAGGGCCCGACCGTCAGAGATCCGCAGATACGGGTTCCCACGGGGCTCGGTGCGTAACATCGCTTTCAGTGCTGATGTTTGGGAGTCTTCCCACCCTCGTCCATGCCCAATCACCTTGCCC
>JAJYXA010000352.1 GCA_021791235.1 Pseudomonadota bacterium | reverse complement strand
GGCATAACGCCGGCTGCCATAGCCGCGATGGCGGTCGACAATCAGGCGCGTCGCCCGTACCTGATACAGCCGCTGCAGGTCGTCCGCCACCTGCGCCAGGGTATCCAGGCTGCGCGCGGTGTCGAGCTCGCCGATATGCGGCGAGACGACGGCGCGCGTGTCCCAGGCGAGGCAGAGCGTGTTCTTCATGTGGCTGCCGAGCGCCAGCACGGGCTCGGGGAGGGCGGTGGGCAACTCGAGTTCCAGCGGCGCATTGCCGCGCCCCAGCCTCAGGGGACGCGGGACGCCGGCGATGACGCGATACACCGGATCATCGGCCGGCCGCACGATGGGCCGGTCGTGGTGCAGGAAGACGTCGGCAAGGTGGGCGAGCCGGGTCTGCGCGTCGTGGCGGTCGGTCAGCACCGGCTCGCCGGAGAGGTTGCCCGAGGTGGCCACCAGCGGGCCGCCGAAGTCGTTCAGCAGCAGGTCGTGCAGCGGCGAATAGGGCAGCAGGCAGCCGATTTCCGCGAGACCGGGCGCGATGAGATCGGACAGACCGGTATCGGCGCGTTTCGCCAGCAGCACGATGGGGCGCTCGGGCGATGCCAGAAAGCTTTCCTGTTCCGCTGTGAGGTGCACGGTGCGGCGCAGCGCCTCGGGATTTTGGAACATCACCGCCAGCGGTTTGGCCGGGCGCGGCTTCCTCGCCCGCAAGGTCGAAACTGCCGCGTCGCTGGCGGCATCGCACAGCAAGTGGTATCCGCCGACGCCCTTCACCGCGACGATCTGTCCCGCGCGCAGCGCAGCGACTGCTGCAGCTAGCGCGGCTTCGTCGCCGTCGCAGGCCTCCTCGCCCGAGACGAATTGCAGATGCGGCCCGCACGCCGGGCAGGCGATCGGCTCGGCGTGGAAGCGGCGGTCGAGCGGGTTTTCGTATTCGCGCCGGCAGTCCGGGCACAGCGCGAAGTCGCGCATCGCGGTATTGGAACGGTCGTAGGGCAGGGCGGTAATCAGTGTGTAGCGCGGGCCGCACTGGGTGCAGTTGATGAAGGGGTAGCGGTGGCGGGGATTGGCCGGGTCGTGCAGTTCGGCCAGGCAGTCTGCGCAGACGAAACCGTCGGGCGGCAAATGGATGTCGGAGGCGCCGGCCGACTGGCTGTCGAGGATGGAAAATTTGTCAGCATACTCGGGCGCACAGTCCGTGATTTCGAATGGGCCGGGTGAAGACAAGGGGGGCGCATCGTTCAGCAAGTCGTCGCTGAATCGCTGGAGTTGCGCGGGCTGACCCTCGGCATGGATTTCCACCACGCCATTGGCGTTGCGCACCCAGCCAGCGATGTCGTGCCGATGGGCGAGCCGATAGACGAAGGGCCGGAAGCCCACGCCTTGTACCCGCCCGCTGATCGTGATGAATCGGGCGACGCGCTCAGGCATCGACGGCTACGCGCACACCGCCTGCCCACCAGATGCGGCAGGCGCCTTCGTCCGACACCATGCAGGGGCCGACCGGGTTGCGCGGCGTGCAGGCCTTGCCGTAGATACGGCACTGGTTGGGGTAGATCTTGCCCAGCACCACCTGCGCGCAGTCGCAGCCGGGCGGCATTTCGCCGGCGCGGCGACGCTCGGGGTCAGTGTGGTCGGGAAACAGCACGCGCGCGTCGTGCCTGGCGTAGGCCGGCTTCAGCGCGTAGCCGGAATTCGGGATGACGCCGATGCCGCGCCAGTTGGCGTCGACGACGTCGAGCGTGTGGTCGAGCAGACGGCGGCCGGTCGGGTTACCGCCGGGGCGGGCGACTTCGCGGTAGCAGTTATCGAGAAAGCGTTCGCCGGTCTTTAACTGGCGCAGCACGGAATAGAACGACGCCAGCAGCGACTCGGTGCCGAAGCCGGCAACCGCGGCGGGTATCTCGTGGCGGTCGACGACGAAGGTCCATTCCTCCGGCCCCATCACCGTGGACACATGGCCGGGCGCGACCAGCGCGTCGAAGCCGGGGCTGCCGGAGTCGAGCAGCATCGCGACCGCCGGCCAGGTGAGCCGCCCGGACAGCAGGATGGACAGATTGTCGGGCATGCTTTCGGCCAGCATTGCCGCGACCGGCGCGGTGGTGGTCTCGAAGCCTGCGGCGAAGAACACCACCGGTCGGTCGGGATTCTCCTGTGCAATTTTTCGCGCATCGAGCGGGCTGGCGATCGGCCGCACGTCGGCGCCGGCGGCCTGCGCCTCGGCCAGCGAACGCACCTCGCCCTTTTTCACGTTCACCGGCACGCGCAGCATGTCGCCGAAGGCGACCAGGATCACCTTATCGAAGAGCGCCAGCTGGATCGCCTGGTAGACGTCTTCTTCCGGGCACACGCACACCGGGCAGCCAGGGCCGGGCACCAGTTCGAGCCATTTCGGCAAGGCGCCGCGCATGCCGGCGTGGGTGATCGAGCGTTCGTGGCCGCCGCACACGTTCATGATCTTGATCGGGCGGTCGAATTCGAAGGCGTGGATCTTTTCCAGCCAGGCGCGGGCTCCCATCATCAGGCGGTCACGCTGTGATATTTCATGCCGTCGGACTGGATCGCCGGGCGGCGCGATTGCCCAATGGCAACGCGGGCACGCTGCGCGGCGAGCTGTTCGCGCAGCCAGGCATACCAGGCTTCCATACCCTGTTCCTTGCGCGCCGACAAACGCATCACCGGCGCCGGGTTGGCCAGATTGCGCAGGTGCATTTCGGCCTTGTCCGGGTCGAAGTCGTCGAGCACAGCCAGCAGGTCGGTCTTGGTCAGCAGCATCGCATCGGCCGCGCGGAACATCACTGGATATTTGGCCGGCTTGTCGTCGCCCTCGGTGACCGAGAGCAGGGTGACGTTGAGATGCTGGCCGAGGTCGAAGCTCGCCGGGCAGACCAGGTTGCCGACGTTTTCGATGAACAGGATGTCGACGCCATCGAGACGCATGTGATGCAGCGCGTCGTGCACCAGATGGGCGTCGAGATGGCAGGCGGTGCCGGTGACGATCTGGTATGCCTGCACGCCCTTGGCACGGATGCGCTCGGCGTCATTCTCGGTTTC
>JAJYXA010000493.1 GCA_021791235.1 Pseudomonadota bacterium | reverse complement strand
GGTCACAAGCTCCGAGCCCAAGTCGATCAGCCGCGAGACCACCTTCGAGCAGGATCTGCATCCGCGCCGTCACCGCCAGCTCCTGTCGGAGATCTTCACCGCCCTGTGCCAGCGTGTCGCCGAAGACCTGAGGCGCAAGGGCTACCTCGGACGCACCATCGGCATCAAGCTGCGCTACGACGACTTCCAGACGCTGACCCGGGACCTGACCCTGCCCACCGCGGTGGCCGACCCGCAGGCGATCCGGCGCGCGGCCGGGGAGTGCCTGCGGCGGGTGCCCCTGGACAGGAAGCTGCGGCTGCTCGGGGTCCGGATCGGTGGGCTGCAGCGCGCCGACGCAGCGCCGGCGCAGCCGCAGAGCCCGCAGCGGGAGCTGCCGCTCGGCTCATTCGATTAAGCCAGGCGCTGGCTACCACGCTCGCCGGGAGATGCCATCAACCCAGGCCAGCCATCGCAACGACCTTAGCGATGAAATGATGGACGTCATCGTGAATTTCATCGGCGGTCATGCTCATGGCCACCTGCTCGCGCGTCAGCATTACCGAGGGTGAGCCGCTGCGGATCTGCTGGAAAAGCGAGTTGTCGTTCTCGAACAGGATGCGCTTGCCATCGACTACGCTAAATACGTTTGCCGCGACATTTCGCCAACTCTTACCGGGCGGCAGCGTCAGGTTCTCCCCTGAAAAGAAATCGTCGATGACCTGTAATGCAGGTTGAGCAAACAGTTCGTCCTCACCGTACTCAAGTAACCTGAGCACCGCGCGCTTCCAGGCATCCGGAACCAACAGGTAGTTTTCGATGTTCTTGCGCTTCCATTCGGATAATCCCGGATTGTCTGGCTCAGGATGGAAGGCCTCGTCGCCACTATCGTAGTCGAATAACATCAATTTCGACACCGGCGGAATGATTTGCTTAACGGCCGCGAAATGTGCGTTGGCCCTCTCCCGCATATTGGTCTTGCCGCCACCGTCCATCGTCTTGAAGCAAATCCGGTCCATCGCTGCCTGTGCGCCACACTGATCGGCCCAGGCGCGCAAGATGCGCTCATCGCTCTCTCCTTCCACATAGAGAATGTAAGGCGAGGCCATCAACCGGGTGATCTCCTCGTTCGATACTTCCGCCATCGCCCGCAGTAAATCGGGCGTGGACTGGATGCGCGTGGGTTTCTGCGCCAACAGGGAAACGATTTGACTGGCATCGACGCCGCGAGCGAATTCGTCGGCGTGCGTGGCGATCAGAAATTGAATGTTCCGCTCCAGCGACTTCCGCTTGAAGTAATCGAGAATCTCACGTTGCAGATTGACGTGCAGGTGTGCATCCGGCTCATCCATCAGGATGGTCGTCGGGTGATAGCCATACAAGAATGCCAGAAGGGTAAGCGTCTGATGGAAGCCGCTGCCACCGGCGATGATGTCATAGTCCTCACCGTTCTGGCGGTACTCGACCGTGATATAGACATCCTTGGCCGACTCGTATTTCGGCTCGCGAATCTTCACTGAGAACCAGCGCTCGATGATGGCGGCCAATTCCTGCCAGTCGCCTGGGGGATGCACATAGGCTTTATCAATACGGCCATCCTGTCCACGCGGCGGCGCAGGGCATACCTGTAACAACAAATTGCGCAGCACGCTGCCGGGTTGGCCCTTGCCCACCTGCTGACGGATAGGGGACACGTCCAGCCGTTTCTCGGCAGGCTCCAGGCCGGAAAAAGGCGGTACATAAGCAATCCTGGGTAAATCGCCGTCTTGCTCGCATTCCCGGAATTTCGCCCAACCACCGCTGGGAATGGCGTAAATGGTTTGCGGTGAGTGGTAACGCAAGTCCACACCGAAGGAACCAACTTCGCCATCTACCCGCCGCCACTCCACCAGGATGCCGATCAGAATATATTCCTGCGTCTTATTGGGCGAGTGGCGTATATCCCGATCTTTCCACAGCAGATTGAATTCCGGCACGGGCAAGGCGGTGAAGTTGGGCAGCACGACCTGAATGCCCTTTGAGCCAGTGCGCTTGGTGCGATGGAATTCGTCTACGCAAAACTGCCAGATGGCCAGCGCCTGAAGCACAGTGCTCTTGCCGCTGTTGTTGCGCCCAACCAGCAGGTCAAACTGGGTGAAGTCATAGACCTGCTCGCCGACACTCTTGAAGTTGCGCAGGGTCAATCGGGTAATCATTTGTGCGCCCTCGTCTGGCTGGTTCGCAGCACTTTAACTGAATTTGCGTTCATGTCACCCGATCCTGAACACCTTCATTACCTCATCCCCCAGGTGATTGATGACCTTCACCGCGATCCGCCCTGAGGTCGGTTTGGCGAAGGGGCGAGAGGTGTCGCTGTTGAGTGTGGCCCAGGCTTCCTCGTCGATCTCGGCCTTGAGCGTCGTCTTCAAGGCCTTGTAGGGGTCGTTGGCGCCGAGGAAGTAAGCGTGGCGGACGAAGAAGCTTTCCTCGTTGTAGTCGGTGTCGATGAACCAGCAGGCGATGCCGGAAGCCGAGTCGCTGCGGACTTCGCCGGTGCTGGGGTCGAAGACGTCCACACCGTGGACCTTGACGCGCATCCTGCCGTCTTCGTCGCGAATGATCTCAATGTCAGGCTCGCCGAAGATGACGAAGAGATTGCCTTTGCCGGTGTTCTTGAGGTCTTCGGCCATGTGCAGATCGGCGTTCATGCGCGCCCGTAGCACGGGAATGCGGCCCAGCTTGTTGAAGTCGGTGGTGCGGGCCTCGAAGTTGAAGGCACAGGCGATCAGCACGTCGAAGCCGGAGTCGCCAGCCTCTCGCGCGGCTTCCACCAAGTCGGGACGGGAGACGGTGCCGAACTCGGGGCCGATGAAGACGGCGGCGCGCTTCTCGGCGTCCCCCTCCTGGTAACGCCCCTCGGCGCAGACCAGGTCGCCCGGCCAGGGCGTGAGCGAGGTAAACGCGATCCGGTCTTCCTTGTGTGCCTGCTGGACGCCGGAGGTGCGCAAGTTTTCCAGAATAATCTGCACGAAGTCGCGCTCGCCGTAGCCCGCGCCGGGTTGGCCGGCCTTGTCGGGGTCGATCAGTTCGCCGTCCTCATCGACGCCGAGCACGCGGTGGGGCGAGAGGCTCTCGGCGATGAAGGGGCCGGCGACGCGCACCCTCTTCCTGTCCTCATAGGGCCTGTCGTAGAGGTATTCGGACTCGGCCTTGGCTGCGATCGACGCATCGATTTCCCGCTGACGGGCGATGCGCTGCTACCACCAGTCGGCGTGGAGCTTCTTCGCCATCGCCGACCACTTGGCCGAATTTGCGTCAGATGCGTCGCGGGGGATTTCCCATTCCTGCCATTGCCTGCCCAGAGCCTGGTTGAGTTGTTCGCGCAGGGGTTCCAGCAGGGTCTGGTAGTTATCCCAGATGACGTCGATCTCGGTGTTGTTGGCGATGGACTTCAGGGTGATGTGGGACACACGCTCATAGACGAAGCCGTGGCGCAGTTTGCCGTAGGTAGGCTTGGTGGAGGGCGCGCTGCGGCTGACTTCAGCTTCCTTGAACTGGCCGTCCTTGCTGTCGGCGAGCAGGTAATAGGGATAGCGCGCGCCCATGATCCTGGCGCGGGCCAGCGCCAGAGCGACGCGGGAAGTGTCGATGGTGATCCAGCGGCGGCCCCATTGTTCGGCGACGTAGGCGGTGGTGCCGGAACCGCAGGTGGGATCGAGAACGAGATCGCCTGGGTCGGTGGACATAAGCATTGCTTGCTGGATCGCGGCGCTCGGGTTTTGTACAACGTAAACTTTTGCATCTCCAAATCCGCTCTGCCGAGTGTTATCCCATATGTTGTTCCGCGTCATCACGCGAAAATCATCGAGATACCGCTTAAAGCGGAGAGTGTTGCCGATTGCCAGCAAGCGACCAGCGCTCCGGAGTCGAGTCAATCCAGTTTGGTTGGTACTAAAGGTGCGGCTACCTGGTGAAAAGCGGCGGCCCTGGCACTCAAATTCCCTCACATCGCTTTGCCCGCTTGATCTGGCACTCGTAAGTGGATTTGGGTGATAAACCTTCGCTCCAGATGGTAGCGGCGCGAAGCCAGCAAGTTGCTCTGGCGTCATGACGAATGGTGCATAGCTTGCATCTTCGTAGAAGCGTAAGTTGTCATCGCCGACATAGGTTCTGTCATCAAAGAGAGGTCTGTACTTAACTGAGCCCCTATCCTTTGCATACCACAAAAGCACGTCATAACTGCTGTCCAACAGCGCACTACCTTTACCTGTGGTCTTTCGGAAAACGATCTCGCTACAGCAGTTCTCGTCCCCGAATATCTCATCCATCACCGCCCGAACCCGGTGCACGTTCTCATCGCCGATCTGCACGAAGATCGAGCCCGAATCGGTCAACAAATCGCGCGCCACGGTCAGGCGATCGCGCAGGTATTCGACGGTGGGGATATTCTTGCGCGTTGCCTCGTCGTGCTTGAGGGCCTCGACGCTGAGCTTGGAGGGCGGTTTCTTGGCCATGGTCAGCCTGTCCGTGATGATGCGTTTTGGGCGTTGGCGTGCCGCTTCGCGGCCCCTTTGCGGCGCCTTTGTCCCTACGGCAGAGAACACCTTGATAGGTCGGCTTTGTGTCGAATTTAGCCATGGCAGTCAGTCAAGCGCCACGGGGATGATGAGCCAATTGCGCCATTTATGCGCCATTTCCCGCCCCGCCATGCGTTGACCCATTTGAGCCATTCTTGAGCCGTTTCTTGAGAAACTCGTAGTGGGCTCCCCGGCCGCTGCCCCTGGCGACGATCACAGCCTTTTGCACAAGAGCTTCCAGATCGCGCTTCGCGGTGGCACGGGTTGCGCCGGTAATGGCCTGGTACTCGCTGTTCGTCAGATGGCGCTGTTGCCGAAGGATAGGAAGCGCCTTCAGTTGGCGATCGTTCAACGCAAGTTCAGCCAGCACTTCATCCGACAGCCAGTCGCGCCAGAGGGTGATGACGAACGACCCGGCGCGAAGTTCGAATTCCGGCTCGGGCAGCCCGGCCTCCCGGCAGAGTTCGATCATGCGCTCGGTGCCGGACCCGGCCTTTTCAATGTAGCGCGCCAGGTAAAGCGACTCGGCAAGCAAAGGATTGTTGGGTACCGAAGGATGTGCCTTGCGCAGATCGTCCAGCGTCAGGGTGCCCGGCAGTGCGCCGGGGTTCCAGACTTCCAGCCGGTCGGCGAACAGGCGCACCTCGACCGAGGCATTGCTGTGGTAATCGCGATGGGCCAAGGCGTTGACGATGGCCTCGCCCACTGCGTCCGGCGGCAGTTCGTAGGTGGCAGGCGCCGTATTGCTGACATCGCGAATGCCGACAGCGCGGTTGATCTTGCCCAACACGAAATCGCGCGCCTGATCCGCCTGCTCGAAAAGATCGCCCGTATAAATCTGTTGCGCTGCGAAAGGGCGACGATATTCGCTGCCGTGGCAGTGCACGCATTTGGTTTCGGCGCTGCGATGGAAACGCTGCGGATTTGTGCCGAAGAGCAATGCCGCGGCGTTGCTGGGCTTGCCGTTGTCGAGCAAGTTGAGGTGGGTGAGCAGTGCCTTGGTCTCGGTGTTGGCTTTAAGCGGAAATCCGCGCTCGCGACGGGCGCTGTCCAGGAACCAGTCGATGCGCTTGCGCGAGAGATCCTTCAGGCTGGCACCCTCGCAGGCCGAGGTATCGAAGGGCGGGACGCGCAGCGCACCAATGCTGTCGAGGTAGTCCACGAGGCTGGCATAGACTTCAGCCGTCAGGGCGCTGACATCCTCAATGCGGCGGCGGATGAGTTCGCCGCCCGCCTTGCCGACCAAAGCACGCATTTTCGGTGCGCGGTTTTTATCGGCCGTGCCCCAGACATAAATGAGACGAGTCTTGCCGTGGCGGGTGGCATAGTCGTATTCATGTTCGGTCGGGGAAATGCCATTCTCGCCCTCGAAGCCGTAGTCATAGCCGAACAGCCCGAGGTAGATGTCGCAGCGCTCGACCTCCTCCAGATAGACCTGGTCGGCACGACGGTCCATGGCCGGAAGTTCCTCGAACAGGAAAACCTCGGAGATGAAACGGCGCAGCACGGCATCGCCCAGCAGAAAGGCCTTCAGGTCATGCCGCTGCTGCGCGAACTCCTTTTGCACGCTGCTGACAAAAATCCTGAGTCGGGTCGCCGGCATGTCCGTCAAATCCTTGGCGGCGCAAAACGATCGATCATCTTGTCGAACTCGGCTTCGACCTTCTTGCCGAAATCGGTCTGCATCTGGAACACGTCGGTGAACTCGGCAAAGGCCCAGCGGCGGGCGTCGGTTTCCTGCGTCTGGGTGGACAGCCCTTGGTCGAACAGCAAGGAGTCTTGCGCCACCTTTTGCTTCCTGGGCTTCGGAATGGGGGTGATGAACTCTGCGCGCCGACGGCTCTCGACGATACGCTGGGTCGGTTGCCCGGCGCTGTCGAGTTCCCAATGCCGCGCCGGGAAGTCGTAGGGCGAATTGAGGACAGGCTTCTCGAAAAACTGGTTTTCCATCTTTCCGCGGGCTGCGCCTCTCGGCCTGGATCGAGCCACACGGTTTGTGGCAAGGCACTCATTCTACCGCCGGAGGAGAGCTGGTGAGCCGGGTACCGGTGAAGACCTTGTGCGTGTGCTTGTAAAAGTGCGTAACAGCGCCCGTCAAGTCAGCGACTCGAACCACGCCGGCATGCGCTACACTTCGGCGGTTCGCGACAGCGTAAGGAGCTTCACCATGACCGTCATCACCTGCATCGAGGACCTGCGCGTGCTGGCCAAGAAGCGCGTGCCCAGGATGTTCTACGACTACGCCGACACCGGCTCCTGGACCGAATCGACCTATCGCGCCAACGCCGAGGACTTTCAGCGGCTCAAGCTGCGCCAGCGGGTGGCGGTCAATATCGACCGGCGCTCGCTGCGCACCCGGATGATCGGCCAGGACGTGGCGATGCCGGTGGCGCTGGCGCCGATCGGGCTGGCCGGGATGCAGCACGCCGACGGCGAAATCCTCGCCGCGCGCGCGGCGGAAAAGTTCGGCGTGCCGTTCACGCTGTCGACCATGAGCATCTGCTCGATCGAGGACGTGGCGGCGCACACCACGGCGCCGTTCTGGTTCCAGCTCTACGTGATGCGCGACCGGGACTTCATCGAGCGCCTGATCGACCGCGCCAAGGCCGCCAAATGCTCGGCGCTGATGCTGACCCTGGACCTGCAGATCCTCGGACAGCGGCACAAGGACCTGAAGAACGGCCTGTCCGCGCCGCCCAAGCCGACCCTGGCCAACCTGCTCAATCTGGCCACCAAGCCGCGATGGGGTCTGGGCATGCTGGGCACGCAGCGGCGGCAATTCGGCAACATCGTCGGCCACGTCAAGGGCGTGGAGAACATGAGCTCGCTGTCGGCCTGGACCAGCCAGCAGTTCGATCCCTGCCTCGACTGGAACGACGTCGAATGGATCAAGAAGCGCTGGGGCGGCAAGCTGATCCTCAAGGGCGTCATGGACGCGGAGGACGCCAGGCTCGCCGCCGACTCCGGCGCCGACGCGCTGATCGTCTCCAATCACGGCGGCCGCCAGCTGGACGGCGCGCCCAGTTCGATCTCGGCGCTGCCCGCGATCGTCGCCGCCGCGGGCAGCCGCATCGAGGTGTGGATGGACGGCGGCATCTACACCGGCCAGGACGTGTTCAAGGCCGTGGCCCTGGGCGCCAGAGGCACCCTGATCGGACGCGCCTTTCTCTACGGACTGGGTGCGCTGGGGGAGGCGGGCGTGACCAAGTGCCTGGAGCTCATGCGCAATGAACTGGACCTGACCATGGCCTTCTGCGGTTTCACCGACATCGAAAAGGTCGACCGCGGCGTCCTGCTCAATCCGCCGC
Organism: Pseudomonadota bacterium; assembly: GCA_021791235.1. Next base: position 10,911 of record JAJYXA010000493.1, on the reverse strand, counting down.
AGTGACCGGCGGCTCCGCGGGGCCCCGCCGCCATCGCGCATAGCTGATGCGCGCAACGTCGAAGCGGTCGGTGGTGCGGCAATAGACGGAAGGCGAGCCGAGCCGGCCGATGGGCGCGAAATTCTCGATGTGCAGACGCGGACCGAGCAGGTGGTCGGCGACATGGAACATCACCACCTCGCCGATGAACAGCGTGTTCGCGCCCAAGGACTGCGCGCTATGCAGCTTGCACTCGAGGCTGGCCTGCGCTTCTGCCACCCGGGGCGCCCCGATCCGCACCGAGGGCGCGGCGTGCAGATGCGCCGCCTCCAGTTCGCTCTGCTCGGGCGGAAAGTCCGCCGCCGACAGATTCATGGCGTCGAACAATTCCTCGGTCACCAGATTCACCACGAACTCGCCGCTGGCCCGGATGTTTCTGGCGGTATCCTTGGGTCCGCCGGCATCGTTGTCGCCGATACTGACGATGAGGTACAGCGGATCGCTGCCCACCGCGTTGAAGAAGCTGAAAGGGGCGAGATTGACCACGCCGTCCGGGCTCCGGCTGCTGATCCAGGCGATCGGACGCGGAACCACCAGATTGGTGAGCAGCTTGTAGTTATCCGCCTTGGTGTGGCGGAGAGGATCGATTTGCATCGGGTTCGTTCCCTTGTCGGCTGATCGGGCCGCCAGCGTAACGCAACGGCCGCCGGTCGGCAAAGCTCGGGGCGCGCTTCGAGCCGCCGGCCCGGCCATCCCTCGACTACCAAGGTAGCGAGAACCCGGCCTACAATGCCGATCGCGGCCCGGTGCGCATCGTCGGCGCGCGCCTAGCTATTGATCGGAAACCCGAACGCCCCACTCGATGATCCTCATCCGCAGCTGCTCCCGTCACCCGGTGCCGAGATGAACCTATTTTCCAAGCTCTACTACAAGTTCCGCAAGTACTGGAAAGCCATCCAGCTCTACCTGGTCATCGCCGGACCGGGTCTGGTGGTCATGGTCGCCGACAACGACGCCGGGGGCATCACCACCTACGCCGCCACCGGCGCCAAGTACGGCTACAACCTGATCTGGTTCCTGCTGATCCTGATCCCGGTCGCCTACTACGTGCAGGAGATGACCGTGCGCCTGGGCGCGGTCACCAAGCGCGGCCACGCCGAGGCGATTTTCGACGGCTTCGGCGCATTCTGGGGCTGGTTCTCGCTGATCGACCTGATGATCGTGGACTGGCTGACGCTGGTCACCGAATTCATCGGCATGACCGCGGCCCTGCGCATCTTCGGCGTGCCGCCCTGGCTCACGGTGGCCGGCGTGGTGGCGCTGATGGGCACGATCGTGCTGAACGGCCGTTACTGGACCTGGGAAAAGATCGCGCTGCTGTTTTGCGCCTTGAACCTCATTTACATTCCGGGCGCCTTCATCATCCATCCTTCGGTCTCGGACATACTCCGGGAAGGCCTGATCCCCAATTTCCCCGGCGGCTTCAACGGCGAACTGTTTTTCTTCCTGATGGCCAACATCGGCACCACCATCGCTCCCTGGATGCTGTTCTTCCAGCAGAGCGCCGTGGTCGACAAGGGCATGCTGGAAAAGGACATCCCCTGGGGCAAGTTCGATACGTTTCTGGGTTCGCTGCTGACGGTGATCGTGGCCATCTTCATCGTCGTCGTGACCGGCACCATATTGAAGGGCGTCGATATCGACAGCGCCTCCCAGGCCGCCGAGCAATTGTTGAAAACCAATCACTATGTCGGCACCTTCATGGCCGTCGGCCTGTTCGATGCCGGCCTGCTCGGCGCCATCTGCATTTCGCTGGCCAGCTCCTGGGCCTTCGGCGAAATCTTCGGCTGGGCGCACTCGCTCAACACGAAAATCAAGGAGGCGCCCTGGTTCTATGCCAGCTACTTCCTGACCCTGATCACCGCCGGCCTGGTGGTGCTGATTCCGGGCGCGCCGCTGGTATTGATCACCCTGTTCGTCCAGGTGATCGCGGTCACCCTGCTGCCGGCCGCCCTGGTATTCCTGATACTGCTGCTCAATGACGAAAAGCACATGGGTGAATACTGCAATACCCTGACCGACAATTTGATCGGCGGCTTCATCGTCGTCGTCATCGTGATCTTATCCACGCTGTACGGGATCAGCGTCATGTTCCCCAGCCTGTTTCAGTGACCCGAGGAAGCAAAAATGGCATCGAGCCTCTATCGCCTGGTCCGGAAAATTCGGGAAATCAACCATCGCTACAGCAAGCCGCATATCGTCATGTCGCGCGGCGTGAAGCTGGCGCTGATGGCGCTGCGGGTTTATCTGCTGCTGCTGGTGGGCCTGTTCGTCTATAAATTCATTCTGATCCTGAGCTGAGGAAACCGGTGATGGCCGCGATACTGGAACACAAGTTTTTCCTCAGCGAGATCATCGGCCGCCGGGTCTATCTCAAAACCGAGCGGGTCGGCCGCCTGACCGACATGGTGATCGTCGAGACGGGGAAGCTTCCCGAGGTGACGCATTTCGTCGTCACCCGCCCGTTCGGCTATCCCTCGCTGTTGCTGCCTTGGGACAAGCTGACCCTGATTTCGAACACCGAAATCGTGTTCGACGTCCAGACGCCCGCCGAGTACGAACGGGTGCCCGCCGAAGGATCGATCCTGCTGCGCGCGCATATTCTCGACAAGAAGATCCTCGACATGGACGATCACGAAGTCGAGGTCGTCTATGACATCAAGCTCAACGTTCAGGGCGGCAAGCTGCACGTGAGCGAGGTCGACTTCAGCCGGCAACGCCTGCTGCGCCGCATGGGCTTGCGCAAACTCGCCGAATGGATCGCCAAGCAGAGGGAGGGGCAAACCGTCTCCTGGATGTATGTCCAGCCCTTGCCGGAGCATATCGGCATTTTCAAGGGGCACGTCAAGCTGAACGTGCTCAAGGAAAACATCAGCGACATCCATCCGGTCGATCTGGCCGATATCCTGGAAGAGCTGGATGGCGATCAGCGGCTGGCGGTGTTCAAGGAGATCGAGCCGGAACACGCTTCCGATACGCTGGAAGAGGTGGAGCCGCGCGTGCAGCGCGAACTGATCCGGTCGATGGAAAAGCACTATGCGACGCAGTTGATCAACGCCATGAGTCCGGCGCAGGCGGCCGACATTCTGGCCGCGCTGCCGGCCACCGAAGCCGATGCGCTGCTCAATATGATCGACAAGGACAGCGCCGCCAAGATACAGAAGATCATCGACCACCACGACGAGAACATCCTCCTGTTTTCCAGCCAGAAATTCATGAAAATGCCCGAGTCCACCTTGGTCAGCGAGGTGATGAAGGATTTCCGCGAAATCGCCCGGGACAAGGATGTGATCATGTATGTGTACGCCACCGACGATCAGGATGTCCTGACCGGGGTCGTCGCGCTGCGGGAGATCATCGCCGCCGAGCCGGACCAGTCGATCGGGGAGGTCATGACCGACAATGTCATCAGCTTGAGCCCGGAGGATACCTTGAGCGATGCGGTCGACATGTTCGCCCGTTACGGTTTTCGCGCCATCCCGATCACGAACGAGCAAAACAACATGCTGGCGGTGGTTTCCTTCAGCGACATTCGCGGGATCAAGCCCCGTCTGGATTAAATCCGGCAATCCCCGGATCAATTCCGGCGATCCGCACAACGCGGACTGCGCCTGTCGGCCCTATATCCGGCCGCCGGTCATTTAGAATATCGTACCCAACCGATCAGGTGCTTCCCGATGAGCTTATTGAAGATTCTCCTGCTGGCCGTGATTCAAGGGATCTGCGAGCTGCTTCCCGTATCGAGCTCCGCGCACGTCATCCTGGCGGAGAAGCTGATGGGCATCGATCCGACCACGCCGGAGATGACTCTGCTGCTCGTCATGCTCCACACCGGGACCATGTTCGCGGTCATCGCCTACTTCTGGCGCTCCTGGCGGGATCATTACTTCGCCTCTGCCAGCCAATTCTGGCGGTTCGCCAAGTGGGTGACGGTGGCGACCGCATTCACCGGCGTCATCGGACTCGCGCTGATGTTTTTCATCGAGCGCGTGATCATGGGCGGCTCGGCGCACGCCCAGATCGAAAACCTGTTCGGCAATACCACCGTGATCGCCGTCGGTCTGGCCGCGGTCGGGGTGATGATCATCCTCTCGGCAAGACGGCAGGCTGTGGACATGTCCCGCCGGCTCGGGCTGCGCGAGTCGGTATGGATAGGAGCGGTGCAGGGGCTTTGCCTGCCCTTCCGGGGCTTCTCCCGCTCCGGCGCCACGATCTCGACGGGCCTGTTCTTCGGCCTGGACAAGGGGCGCGTGGAGGAGTTCAGCTTCGCCCTGGCGGTGGTATTGACGCCGGCCGTCATCGTCAAGGAAGGCTACCGGCTATTGAAGGCGAATGAAGCGACGCTGACGGCGACGGGCGGCCTCTTCGCCAACGTCTGGCCCAGCCTGGTGGGGATGTGTTTCAGCTTCCTGGCCGGCCTGGTGGCGCTGAAATGGCTGTCGCGCTGGCTGGAGCGCGGCCGCTGGCACTTCTTCGGCTATTACTGCCTGGCGGCTTCGCTCACCGTGCTGATCGCCGGCCGATTGCTGCACTGACGCTGGCTCTTGGCAGCCCTCACAACGACTGGTTCTAACGATGGAAACCGACGATCAGATCCCGCCCGCAGAAAAACCCGGCGCGCTCGGCCGGGCAGGCCGCTTCCTGAGCGACAAGCTGCATACCCTCGGACTGCGCGACCAGGGCTGGCGCCTGTGGCTGCCGCTGCTGGCGGTCGTCTGGCTGTCGTCGGGCATCTACAAGGTGCAGCCCGACGAGCAAGGCATCGTGCTCCGCCTAGGCCGCTGGGTGGCCACGCAGGAGCCCGGCCTGCACTTCCACCTGCCCTTCCCGCTGGAGACCGTGATGCTCCCCAAGATCACCCAGATCAACGAAGTGCGGCTAGGCGGCAGCAACACGCCGATCGACCAGTCGCATTCGCGGCAGATGCTGACCGGCGACGAAAACATCGTCGAGGCGGATTGCTCGGTGTCCTGGAAGATCAAGGACGCCGGGCAATTCCTGTTCAACGTCAGACATCCGGAACTGAACGTCAAGATCGCGGCGGAGAGCGCCTTGCGCGAGATCATCAGCCGCACCCCGATCCAGGACGCGATGTCGGACAAGCGCAAGCAGGTCGCGGAGCAGACGCACGATCTGCTGCAGTCCATACTCGACGACGAACACGCGGGGGTCCTGATCACCCAGGTACAGCTCCAGCGGGTAGACCCGCCGGTCGAGGTGATCGATGCCTTCAACGATGTCCAGCGCGCCAAGGCGGACCAGGAGCGGCTGCGCAACGAAGCCCAGGCCTACAGCAACGACATCCTGCCCAAGGCGCGCGGCGAAGCCGATAAGACCGTGCAGGATGCCGACGCCTATCAGGCGCAGGTCGTCGATCTGGCCCAGGGCAAGGCGAAGAGCTTTTCGGCGCTCGACGCGAGTTATCGCAAGCACCAGGACGTGACGGCCTGGCGCCTCTATCTCGAGGGCGTCGACAACATGCTCAAGAAGGCCAAGCGGGTCATGATCGACGCCACGGGCAAGGGCGGCGCCAGCGTCGTTCCCTACATGCAGCTCAATGACCGGGACCCGGCCGGCGCGAAGGGGAAGGCGCCATGAGCCGGAGACTCGGACTGATCGCCGCCTTGTCGGGCATCGCCCTGCTGTGGCTGCTCTCTAATTGTTTTTTTACCCTGGCCGAGACCCAGCAGGCGCTGGTCATCCGGCTGGGCGCGCCGCGACGGGTGGTGACCCGGGCCGGGCTGCATTTCATCCAGCCCTTCGTCGACTCGGTCGTCTATTTCGACAAGCGATTGCAATTCATGCCGCCGAGCATCGAGCAGGTCATTCTGGGTGACCAGAAACGCATCGAGGTCGACCCCTACACGATCTACCGGATTTCCGATTCCCTGCGCTTCTACCAGGCCGTCCATACCAACGAACAGGCGCGCGCCATCCTGTCCCAGATCGTCAACTCGTCGCTGCGCCGCGAGCTCGGACAGGTCAGCCTGACCGATCTGTTATCGGAAAAGCGCAGCACAATCGAAGGCCAGATCCAGAAGGAGGTCGCCGACAGGGTGGCCGCCATGGGCATTTCGGTCGCCCAGGTGCGCTTCCACCGGGCCGACCTGCCGCCCGAAACCAGCCAGGCCATCTACGACCGGATGAAGTCCGAACGCCAGCGCGAGGCCAAGCAGCTGCGCGCCCAAGGCGCCGAATGGGCGCAGCAGATCATGGCCACGGCCGATCGCCAGCGCACGGTGATCCTGTCCAAGGCGCAACGCCAGGCCGACATCACGCGCGGCGAAGCGGACGCCGAAGCCAACATGATCCTGTCCTCCGCCTACAGCAAGGACCCGCGTTTCTACAAGTTCTACCGTTCCTTGCTGACCTATGGCGGCGCCCTGGCCAATTCGGCGCCCACCTTGCTGCTGGCGCCCAATGTGGATTTCCTGCGTACCCTCAAGTCCGGCCCCGCGGCGGTCAGGCGCTGAGATGGCCGTCGGTGTCATGGCCGCCGACCGGAGCCGCTGGCTGAGATTCGCCATGGCGATGGGCCCGGGCATCGTGGTCATGCTGGCCGACACCGACGCGGGCAGCGTCATCACCGCCGCGCAGAGCGGGGCGCGCTGGGGCAGCAGGCTGCTGCTGTTCCAGTTCGCCCTGATCCCGGTGTTGTTCGTGGCCCAGGAACTCTCGGCGAGGCTGGGACTGGTCACCGGCAAGGGCTACGGCGAGCTGATCACCCGCGGCTTCGGCCCCCTCCTGTCCCGATTGACGATGGCCGCCCTGATCATCAGTTGCTTCGGCGCCCTGGTCATGCAGATGAGCGGCATCGCCGGCCTCGCCCAGATTTTCGGCATTCCGGTCTGGCAGACCGTAATGGCCATGGCGGCGATGATCTTCACGATGGTGCTCTCGGGCAGTTACCACTCGCTGGAAAAGGCCGCGCTGTTCCTGGGCGCATTCGAGCTGGCCTTCCTGGCGGTGGCCTGGAGAGCCGTCGGCGCCCATCACGATCTGCTGCGCGGCGCGCTCGACCAGCCGTTCGCGAACCACGATTACCTGTACCTGCTGGCCGCCAACCTGGGCACCTGCATCATGCCCTGGACCGTGGCCTATCAGCAGTCGGCCGTCGTCGACAAGGGCCTGACCGTCAAGGACCTGAAGATGTCCCGGCTGGAGACCCTGGGCGGGGCGGTGCTGAGCCAGCTGATCACCGCCGCCGTGCTCATCGCCGCCGCCGCGACTTTCTACAAGGACAGCCGGACCCAGGGACTCGACAGCGTCGCCCAGATCGCCGCCGCCTTCGCGGAACACTTGGGCGGCACCTTCGGGCACCTGGTATTTGCGCTGGGCCTGAGCGGCGGCGCGCTGGTCGCCACCATCGTGGTTTGCCTGACCTCGGCCTGGTCGATCGGCGAGATTCTCGGCCTGCGCCACTCGCTGGAGCACCGCCCGAGAGAAGCGCCGATCTTCTACGGCTCCTTTCTGCTGATGTTGGCGGTGGGCGGGGCGCTGGTCGCGTCCGGCGTCAATCTGGTGCGCCTGTCGATCGCGATGGGCGTGCTCAACGCCATGCTCCTGCCGCTGATGCTCTGGTGTCTTTACCGGCTCGCCCGGCATTGCCTGCCGGCAGGGCAGCGCATCGAAGGCGCCTACGCGGTCGCGGTCGCCGCCCTGTTCCTGGCGACCGGTGGGCTGGGGCTGTATGCGGGGCTGATGGGCGCACTCGGATGAGCGCCGGCCCCGGAACTGACGGAATTGTGGCCTATGGGTTTTGACGGCAGCCTGCATGTCCTGGGAATCTCCCTGCAGATCTTCCTGATCGACATCCTCCTGAGCGGGGATAACGCCGTGGTCATCGCCCTGGTCTGCAGAGCCCTGCCGAAGGAGCAACGCCGGCAGGCGATGATCTACGGCGCCGGTGCCGGGATCGTCCTGCGCGTGCTCCTGACCCTCGTCGCCAGCTTCATTCTCGAACTGCCGCTGCTGAAAATCGTCGGCGCCGTTGCCCTGCTCTTGATCGCCATCGATCTGATGACGAAGGAAAACGAGCTGGCGGAAAATCTGATCGGCGAGGAAGCCCCGCCGCTGTCTTCGGTCGTGATGACCATCGTCACGGCCGATCTGGTCATGAGCCTCGACAACGTGGTGGCGCTGGCGGCGGTGTCCGAGGGCAACGTCGGCTTCCTGACGCTGGGTCTGGTGCTGAGCGTGCCCTTGCTGATATTCGGCAGCGGCATGCTGGCCAATTTGATGGACGGAACGCCGGAGCTGATCACCCTGGGCGGCGCGCTGCTGGGCTGGGTCGCCGGCAGCATCGCGGTATCCGATCCTCTGCTCGCGCACTGGATCGATATCCAGTCGCCCGCCCTGACCCTGGTGGTCCCCTTCGCGACCGCGCTCCTGGCGGTGATGCAAAGCCGGCGCCTGGTGGCCGAGCGCAGGGCGCGGGGCCCGCTCGCCAGGCCGGCAGCCAGCGCCCTGCCGATCCGGCCCCCGCGCCCGGAAGCGGCCGCCGTCGTTCATGCGCCCATCGTCGCTGCAGCGCACGCCGACCATTCCCCCGCATCGGCGCCGGCAACGGGAGCCCGATGGGACATCGCGATCCCGGTGGGACTGGCCGTTTTCATCGCGATCCTGGTCGTGGTGATTTTCGCGGCGACCGCTAACGAGCAGCCCAGCTCGCCCTGGAAACCGAACCTTTCCTTCGAGCCCACGCCCCAGGCGCTGGAGCGCTTCAGTTGCCTGCCCTACGAGAGCGTCATTTTCTACAACCACGGCTCCACGCAGGTGAAACTCCAGGCCGGCAATACCGCGCTGTCCGGCATCCTGATCAGGAACAGGATCATGTGGGAGAGGCCGCCCGCAAACGTACCGCCCATCGGTTTCGATCCGCCCACCCGGGTGATCGACGATGACGCAAAATCGGTCACCGTCGAGGGCGGCAGCTTTCCCAGGACCGTCTGCCGGCTGGAGCAAGTCATTCCCGGCGACTGACGCGCCCGCGCTCAGTCGTCGCCGCGCTCCCGGTATTCCCGCCGCTCGTGCATCTCGCGCCGTTCGTGCCATTCGCGTTCCTCACGCTCGCGGTGCTCGCGCCAATAGCGCCCGTCGTAGCCTTCGTAGCGATAGGCGACCACCGGGTAAGGCGTCGTGACGACGACCGGTTGGGGACGATAGACCGGCGCCGCATAGACGGGGGGAGGACCGTAGTAGCCGCCCCTCCGGTAGCCGCGGTCGTCGGCGGCGAGCGCAGCGCCGGTGGCGGCGCCCACCGCGCCGCCGACCCAGGCGCCGTTGCGCCCGCCCAGGCTCTGGCCGATGCCGGCCCCCAGGCCCGCGCCGACGATGGCCGCGAGCAGCCCATCGCTGTCCGCCGACGCCGCCGGTACGAAGCCCGCGCTCGCAGCCAGGACGACGCCCGCCGCAACCAAGCATTTTCTCGTTTGCATTTTCCACCTCCGTTCGTTTAGGGGAAGCCCGAAGGAATTCCAGGACCCGGCCCTGCCGTTACCCGATAAAACGGTCGAGCCCGAAAAACGAATACCGCGGACATGAACTCTTACAACTCCGGGTCGTGGCCAGGCGCTGGAAAGCTCAAGCGGCGAAGCGCTAGACTGACGGCCCGAACCAGACGAGCTCAAGCGATGATCCAGACCATACGATCCAGCCACGGCATGGCGGTGGCGCCCAACGCGCTGGCGGCGCAGAGCGCCCTGGCGGTGCTGCGCGAAGGCGGCAACGCCATCGAGGCGATGGTGGCGGCGGCCGCCACCATCGCCGTCGCCTACCCGCACATGAACGGTCTCGGCGGCGATGCCTTCTGGCTGATCGTGCCGCCCAATGACGGCGCGCCGATCGCCATCGACGCCTGCGGCCCGGCGGCAGCGGCGGCCAGCATAGACGCCTACCGCGAGCGCGGGCTGGCGAAGATCCCGACGCGCGGCCCGCTGGCGATGAACACCGTGGCCGGCACGGTCGGCGGCTGGCGGCAGGCGCTGGACGTATCGGCGCGATTGGGCGGCGGGATGCCGCTCGCTCGTCTGCTGGCCGACGCCATCGGCTACGCCGAGGAGGGCGTGCCGGTGACCGTGAGCCAGGCTTCGGCCACCGCTCAGAAACGCGCCGAACTGGAGCCGCTGCCCGGTTTCGCCGACGGCTTCCTGCCCGGCGGCCAGGTGCCCGCCCCCGGCAGCCGCTTCGTGCAGCCCAAGCTGGGTCGCGTGCTGAAGCAGCTGGTGCGCGACGGCCTGGACAGCTACTACCGCGGCGCCCTGGCCCGGGAGATCGCCGCCGACTTCGCGGCGGTGGGGGCGCTGCTGACGCTCGCCGACCTCGAAGCCTACCGCCCCCGGGAATGCGCGCCGCTGGCGCTCGAGTTGCGATGCGGCACCGCGTACAACCTGGTGCCGCCGACCCAGGGAGCGATCTCGCTGGCGATCCTGGCGTTGCTGGAGCGCGCCGGCATCGAGCGCGTCGTTCCCGACAGCGCCGACCACATCCATCTGTGCGTCGAGGCCACCAAGCAGGCCTTCTTGCTGCGCGACGCCCACCTCGCCGATCCGGCCGAGATGCGCGTCGATCCCGCCGAACTGCTGGCAGCCGGCAGGCTGGAGCAGCTGGCCGCGGCGATCCGCCCGGACAGAGCCCTGCCCTGGGGCGGCAAGTCGCGCTCGGGCGACACCGTCTGGATGGGCACGGTGGATAACGACGGCCTGGCGGTGTCCTTCATCCAGAGCATCTACCACGAGTACGGCAGCGGCGTGGTGCTGCCAGCGACCGGCATCAACTGGCAGAACCGCGGTTCCTCCTTCAGCCTGGAACGCGATCATCTGCTGGCCTTGAAGCCGGGCAAGAAACCCTTCCACACCCTCAACCCGGCGGCGG
>JAJYXA010000340.1 GCA_021791235.1 Pseudomonadota bacterium | reverse complement strand
TTCCACCATCGGGCTCACCTTTGCCGCGTCGATGGTGGCGGGGCCGGCACTCAACCACCTCATCGGCGTGCCGGGGATTTTTGCGATGACCGGCGTACTGGCGCTGGCGGCCATCTGGGTGGTGAAGGTCTGGGTGCCCGATCCCCTGGTCAGCCATTTTCACGCCGACGCCCAGGCCAACCCGGCGCGGCTGAAAGACGTCTTGCGCAATGGCCAGTTGCTGCGGCTCGACTTCGGCATTTTTGCACTGCATTCTGCGCAGATGGCGATGTTCGTCGTGGTGCCGGTGGCGCTGAAGAACAGCGGGCTGCCGCCCGCCCACCACTGGATGGTCTATCTGCCCGTGCTGCTGGGTTCGTTCCTGCTGATCGTGCCGGCCATCATTTATGGCGAAAAGCACGGCAAACTGAAACCGGTGTTCATCGGCGCGGTGGCGCTGATGCTGCTGGCCCAGTTGGGGCTCGCGTTCGGCATCGGCCATTTGTGGGGCATCGTGTGGGCGCTGTTCTTTTATTTCGCCGCCTTCAACCTGCTCGAGGCCAGCCTGCCCTCGCTGATTTCCAAGCTCGCCCCGGTGTCGGCCAAGGGCACCGCGATGGGCGTCTACAACACCGCGCAGGCGCTGGGCCTGTTCTTCGGCGGCGTGTTCGGCGGCTGGCTGGCGCAGCATTACGGTTTCCAGGCGGTGTTCCTGTTTTGCGTGATCCTGATGGGCGCGTGGCTGCTGGCGAGCCTATCGATGACGGCGCCGCCCGCGATCAAGACCCGCCTGTTTCGCGTCGGCGTGATGCCCGCGGATCAGGCCGCGCTGCTAAAGGCCCAACTGGCCGAGGTGGCAGGCGTGGTCGAGGCCGTGGTGCTGGCCGAAGAAGGCGTGGCCATGCTCAAGGTCAGCCTCAAGGGCTGGGACGAAGCCGGCGCGCGCAGCCTGCTGGAGACAGCCTGATAGAATTCGCACCCATACGCGAAACCCATCCACTCAATTCAGGGGAAAACAATGGCATCCGTCAACAAGGTCATTCTGGTCGGCAACCTGGGGCGCGACCCCGAAATGCGCTACCTGCCGAGCGGGGAAGCCGTCGCCAACCTCGCCATCGCCACCACCGACAAATACAAGGACAAAACCGGCCAGATGGTCGAGCAGACCGAATGGCACCGTGTCAGCTTCTTCGGCCGCACCGCCGAAGTCTGCGGCCAGTACCTGAAAAAAGGCAGCCAGGTCTACGTCGAAGGTTCGATCCGCACCCGCAAATACACCGACAAGGAAGGTGTCGAAAAATACGCCACCGAGATTCGCGGCGACCGCATGCAGATGCTGGGCAGCAAGGGCGGCGGCGGCATGGCCGACATGGACGACGGCGGGTATTCGCAGGCCGCGTCAAAGAGCCAGCCGCGCGGCAATACCCAGACGGCGGACACGAGCGCCCCGGCCGCCGCGCAGCGCCCGGCCGGCAGCGGCTTCGACGACATGGACGACGATATTCCGTTCTGATCCGGCGAGCGGTCGTGAGCCGTTAAAGCCATGAATCCATAACAATGCGGAGAGGGGCCGGTGCGCAATGCGCGCCGACATCGGTGAACAGGGGGCCACACAATATCTTCGGTGTGTTGAAGCGCGCGCTGGTGCTGGGCGCCGCCCTGGCATGCCCGCACGCCGTACGGGCAGCCGTCACCGAGGCCGATTTTCTCGACGAGCTGCCGGTGGTGCTGTCGGTGTCGCGCCTGTCGCAGCCGGTGAACGAGGCGCCTGCCGCCGTCACGATCATCGACCAGGACATGATCCGCGCCTCGGGCTTCCGCGACATTCCCGATCTGCTGCGCCTGGTCCCCGGCTTTTCGGTCGCCTACACCCGCGACAACACCTGGGCCGTCGGCTATCACGGCATGGCCGATGCGTTTTCGCGGCGCTTTCAGGTTCTGGTGGATGGACGCTCGATTTATAGCGCCGCTTATGGTTCGGTCAGCTGGGGCGACCTGCCGCTGTCGATCGACGACATCGAGCGCATCGAGATCGTACGGGGGCCCAATGCCGCGACCTATGGCGCCAATGCATTCCTGGCCGTCATCAACATCATCACCAAGGACCCCAGCCAGACACCGGGAACATATGCGTCCGTGCAATATGGCGAACAGGGAATGTCGGGGATCAGCGTGCGCCATGGCGGCGGGCAGGGCGATCTGCGTTACCGGATGACCCTCTCGGCGCAGACCCGCGACCGTTTCGAGACCGCCACATCCGATGGCGAGTCGATCCATGAAGAAACGCAGACCTATTTCCTCAACGGACGGGCGGATTACCGCATCTCGGCAACGGATGAATTCAGCGCGCAGTTCGGCCTGACGGTGGGCGACTGGCAGGCGGGTTATTCAAAGGCTCCTGAAGAACCTCTCGGGCAGGACGTGTCCGCGCAGTACGTCCAGTTCAAATATCGGCGAGCGTACAGCGCCGACGATGAATGGATGGTGCACGCATACTTTAGCCGCAACGTGCAGGATGCGCCCCATGTGACGCCACTCGTTCCTCCGCTTGTCCCCGCGCCAACCCCATTCCTGCTTGATGCCGGGAGCGACCTCGTGCAAACCCGTGCCAATCTCGAATTGCAGGTGAACCGCCGCCTTGCGCCAGACTGGCGGATAGCGTGGGGCGCCGAACTGCGGCACGAAACGGTGAAGTCCGGGCGCTATTTCGATACCGATGAAAAGCTGGATGGCACGCTGGGGCGCGCCCTTGCCAATCTGGAATGGCGAGCCCGCCCCGATCTGCTGGTGCAGGGGGGCGCGATGCTGGAATACCATTACTTCACCGGCACCGATATTTCGCCGCGCGTGGCGATCAACTACACCCTGGCCGAGGGGCACACGCTGCGCCTGAATCTGTCGCAGGCCTATCGCTCGCCTACTTTCTTCGAACAGAAGGGCAATCTGACGTATTACACAACGACCGGACTTCCGGTCGCGCAGCTGTTTGCTCCATCCGATCCGCTGCGTCCCGAGCGCATCCTGTCGCGCGAGATCGGTTACGTGGGCCAGTATCCGGTGCTGCACATGCAGTTCGATGCCAAGCTGTTT
>JAJYXA010000333.1 GCA_021791235.1 Pseudomonadota bacterium | reverse complement strand
CGCGACTGCGCGTCGTGGGCGCCGGCGTCGTGCAGCGCCATGTAGGCGTGCGCCATGCGCTCGCCGTCGTCGCTGGCCTCGGCGGCATCGACCTCGGCCTGGGCCGCGGCCAGCAGGGTGTCGCCGGCGATGACGAAGTCGGTCGCGGATTCGGACGTCTCCGGCATGTCCTGCGCCACCTGCGCCATGCGCCACTGCGACGGCATGGAAAAGTCGCCGCGGTCCTCGTGCAGGGTGCCGTTCAGGAGCGCGAACAGGCTGGATTTTCCGGCGCCGTTGCGACCGACCAAGCCGACCTTTTCGCCGGGGTTGATCGACACCGAGGCGTTGTCGAGCAGGACCTTGGCGCTACGCCGCAGGCTGAGATTCTTGAGGAGGATCATGCAGACAATGCGGCACGCAGGACGCGCCCCGCCCAAATCGAAAGCCGGATTCTACCCTGTCGCGCCCATCCGCCCGGCCGGCGTGACGACTGTTTGCCGCTTCGACACGGGTTGACGGTTTTCCGTCAACCCGATCGGCCGCCCGTAGCGTTCATCCCGGACGGACATTTTCAGAGCGTTGTTTTATTGGGATTTTTTTACCCCTGTCGCCGCCGGCCGGGGTGGCACAGGCATTGCAAGTATTCAGGCATCCCCCTCACCAAGGAGCGCATCATGAAACTGCAATTCGGCCAAAACCAACTGGTTCTCGAACTCAGCTCTTCTCCTTTTGCCTGGTTCCACGGCCAGACCGAGCGCATGAGCCTCACCAGCCTGTCGCTGATGTTCGTTCAGTTCTCCCTGTTTGCCCGCCAGCCGGCCGCCTGATGCAAGTAGGCCGAGCCACCAGCGTGAGCCTCAGCTTGTCCCGATCGCCGCTGGGATTTTTCAGCGGCAGCACCTGCCGCATGTCGATGTTCAGCCTGACGCTGCTGTTCGTCGAATTCCGGGTGCTGCGGCGCATTCCCGCACATTGCAACTGACGCCTAGCGGCGAATTTCCAGCACGGCCTCCAGGCCGCCCGTCGCGCGGTTTTGGAGCGACACCTTCCAGCCGTTTGTTTCCGCCAGCTGGCGCACGATCGCCAGCCCCAGCCCGGTTCCCCCGGTAGCCTGCGAGCGCGATGCCTCCAGCCGGTAAAACGGCCTGAACACTTTTTCCAGCTGATCGTCCGGAATGCCCGCGCCGGCATCGCGCACCATCACCCTCGCCCGCTTGTCCGAACAGTCCAGCGTCAACTCGACCGGCATGCCACCGCCGTAGCGCTGGGCGTTCTGGATCAGGTTGGCAACGATTTGCCGTACCGCCAGACGGCCGGCCTCGATCTCGCACGGTGCCGCGCCCGGCCACGACAGGCCCGCATCGGCAGCCACCTCTTCCAGCAAAACCGCCAGGTCGAAGCGCAGCTTCGGTTCGGCTTGGGTGGTGCGCGCCAGCTCCAGGTAACCGGTAATCAGCCTGTTCATGTCGGCCAGATCGGCAGCCGCGCGATCGATGCGCGTCGGGCTGGGGGCGTCGCGCAGCATTTCCAGATTGAGCTGCAAGCGCGTCATCGGCGTGCGCAGGTCGTGCGAGATGCCCGCCAGCAGGGTGGTCCGGTTGTCCAGTAGTTCACGCACCTCGGTCGCCATGGTGTTGAAACGGCGCGCGAGCTCGGCGAGTTCGGCAGGGCCGGTTTCCGGCAAAGGATCGGGCAACTGGCCCGCGCCCACCTGGCTGGCCGCCCGTGCCGCTCGCGCCAGCGGCACGGTAATGCGGCGCACCAGAAACAGCGCGGTCAGCAGGCTGAGAAACGCGCCCAGCGCGATGACCGCGACGGCCGCCAAGGGGGGTTTGACGGCATAGCGGTTGGGGAAAAAACCGACGCGCAGGGCGTGCCCGCCCACCGGGATATCGAGCCACGCCGCCGCCGTATCCGGCACCCCGCGCAGCACGATGGCCTCGCCCACCCGGCGGCTCAGCGCAGCCTCGATCTGGGGTCGGAACGCAAAATGCGGCGCATCCGCCATGGCCCCCACGTCGAGAGTGGTCAGGCGCAGGCCGTGACGGCGCGCCAGTTCGCGTTCGAACGCCGCGCGCGTCTCGGGCGGCAGTTCCACCCAGGTCTGCGCCGACAGCACGATCAGCCCGGCCAGATCGTCGGCCGAACGCTCCGCCACCGGCACGATCAGGGTGCGGTACACCACCCAGAACGCCGCCGCCTGAAACACGATGAAGGCCAGCGCCAGGGTCAGCGCGGTGCGGGCAAACAGCGAGCCGGTGGGGCGTTCCATGGCCGGGAATTCACCCCTTGCCCTGCGGCACGAACAGATAGCCCTGCCCGCGCCGGGTGCGGATATAGGCCGGATTGGCCGGGTCGTCCTCGATTTTCTTGCGCAGGCGGTTCACCCGCACGTCGATGCTGCGGTCGAACGGATCGCGCTCGAAGCCGCGCAGCTGGTCCATCAGCCAGTCGCGCGACAGCGCGCGGTTGGCGTGGGTGACGAAAATTTCCAGCAGTTCGTATTCGCCGCCGGTCAGCGGGATTTCCGCGCCGTCGCGGCTGAGCGTGCGGGCGTCGAGGTTGACGCTGAACGGGCCGAAGTTCGCCAGCCGCGCGGTTTCGGCCGCCGCGTGTGCGGCCGCGCCGCCCTGCCGCCGCAGCACCGCGCGGATGCGCGCCAGCAGTTCGCGCGGATTGAACGGCTTGGGCAGATAGTCGTCGGCGCCGACCTCGAGGCCGATGATGCGGTCGATGTCCTCGCCCCTGGCCGACAGCATGATGATCGGCGGAAAACCCGGCTGCGCACGCAGCCGCCGCGCCACCGACAGGCCATCCTCGCCCGGCATCATCCAGTCGAGCACCAGCAGGTCGGGCCGTCGCCTGGCGAGCAGGCGATCGAGCGAGATCGCGTCTTCCGCGGTCTCGACCGCGTAGCCCTGGCTCGTCAGGTATTCGGCCACCAGTTCGCGGATGCCGGGATCGTCGTCGGCCACGTAAATCGTGTCTTTTTCCATGCGATAACTATATCAGCGGGGGAGGTCCCCTATTTCCGCCCCGGTTACACACTGTTACAAAATCGCCCTTGCGTGAAACAGCGCGCTTACTTTCCTCAACCAAACTGCGAAGCGTGGAAGCGCGGCAAGGCGACCACGGAAATGGAGACGACGATGAACGCACGGCAACTCGGAATGTTCGGACTGGCGGCACTGGGACTGGCGCTGGCCGCCCCGGTTCAGGCCGCACCGGATTTCATGGATGGCGCGTTCATCGTGGCCGAGCGCGACCGCGCCGACGAGGATCGCCAGGATCGGCGCGATGCCCGCAAGGACGAGCGTCGCGCCCCCCGGCGGGAAGCCGGGCGCGAGGAACCGCAGGGTTACGGCTACGGCTACGAGCGTCGCCAGCAACAACGATTTGAAGACGAGGACCGCCCCCGCGGTCGCCGCTGAACCTGATTGTTTTGAAGCAACGAGGAGAGTAACGATGAAATCACGCACCCTGAACACCACCCTGAAAGGCACCAGCGCCCTGATTGCCGCACTGCTCGCCGTCAGCGGCGCAGCGCAGGCCGGCCATGGCGACAGGGACGGTTTCACCACCCGCGCCAAAGTGCTGTCGAGCGTCCCGATCTACGAAACGATCAGTGAACCGCGCCGCGAATGCTGGACCGAAACGGTCGGCTACGAAACCCGCAGCTATCGCGATGGCAGCAACACCGGCAGCGCGATTCTCGGCGCCATCGCCGGCGGCCTGATCGGCTCCACCGTCGGCAAGGGCGACGGCAAGGTGGCCGCCGCAGCCGTCGGTGCTGCGACCGGTGCGGTGGTGGGCGACCGCTGGAACAAGAACGGCACCCGCTACGAATCGGACCCGCAGCAGGTCGAGCGCTGCCGCATCCACGACGACTACCGCGAGGTCGTTACCGGGTACGACGTGCGCTACCGCTTCCAAGGCCGCGTATACCACACCCGCCTGCCTTACGACCCGGGCAGGTGGCTGACCCTGGATGGGGATTTTTCCGTGGCTGAGGGCCGGCGCGACCCGCGCTGGCACGGCAGTCGCAACGACTGGGACGATTGACGCTCGCCCGAGCGCAGCCGTCCCACATCTGAAAGGAGAAACGCCATGTTACGCACCCTGCTGATTGCAACCACCCTGTTGAGCGGCACCGCCTTCGCCTACGATGGTCGTGTGATCACGGTCGAACCGAACATCACCTTCTCGTTCGGCACCCGCCACCACGACGGTTTCCGCGTGTTGTACGAGTTTGGCGGCCATCAGTACTGGACGCACACCCCGCACCATCCCGGCCATACCATCGTGCTGCCGCCCCAACATCAGGTGAACGTGTATCACCATTACGATAACGGCTGGCGCGATCGCCGCCATGACTGGGACGACGATGACGGCCGTCCCGGACGCGGGCACGGCCGTTACTACCGCAAACATCATCGTTCCGGCCACCACGACGATTAAGGCGATTTCGGGCCTGGACGAGGCCCCGTTCATTCGTGATGCACGACGAACGCGACCTCGGTGGTGAAATTGCCGATGCCGCGATGGTTGGTCAGCGTCCAGCCCGCGTCCTTGAGATGGCGGGTCAGTTCGCGCGTCATCGCCGGATTGCCGCAGATCATCACGCGATCCTGTTCCGGATCGGGCGCGGGCAGGCCGAGGCGCTGCGACAGCACGCCGGAGCGGAACAGGTCGGCGCCGCGTTCGGGCGTGGGGAAAGGCTCGCGCGTCACGGTCGGCACGTAATGCAACCAGGGCTGATCCATTGCCTCGATCTCGTCGCGATAGGCGAGCTCGGCCACCGTGCGCACCGAGTGAACGAGCACCACGTTTTCATAGCGGACATACAGTTCGGGGTCGCGGATCAGGCTGAGGAAGGGCGCCAGCCCGGTGCCGGTGGCCAGCAGGTACAGCGTGCGTCCCGGCAGCACATGGTTGAGCGTGAGCGTTCCGGTGGTCTTGCTGTTGACCCACACGCTGTCGCCGGGGCGGATGCGGGCCAGCTGGCTGGTCAGCGGACCGTCCGGCACGTGGATGCTGAGAAACTCCAGGTAATCGCGGTCGGCGGTGGAGACGATGGAGTATGCGCGCGCCACCAGCTTGCCTTCGCGCTTCAGCCCGATGGTGACGAATTCGCCGTTCTCGAACGAGAAATCCTGCGGACGGCTGAGGGTGAAACTGAAGGTCTTGTCCGACCAGGGCCGTATCGACTGCACCGTTTGTTCACTGTAGGGCATGGTTCCTCCGTTGCCTGATTGCATCAATCCTGCCGCGCCGCACGGCTGAACGCAGCGACGCGCTCAAGCAGTATGACGGTGCCGGCAGCACGCAGTTCCAGCAGCTCCGCTCATCCCTTGATGCAGACCAGCGGTTTCAGCCTGGCCACCTTGCGCGCCAGCCCGGCACGGTCGGCCGCTTCGACCACGGCGCTGACGTCCTTGTAGGCACCCGGCGCCTCTTCCGCCACGCCGCGCAGCGAGGGGCTGCGGATCAGGATGCCCCGGCTGGCGAGTTCATCCACCAGCGCCCGGCCATGCCACTGGCGGGTGGCCTGATGGCGGCTCATGGACCGCCCCGCGCCGTGGCAGGCGGAACTGAAGGCGCGCGTCATGCCCGCCTCGGTGCCGACCAGGATATAAGAAGCCGTGCCCATGCTGCCGCCGATCAGCACCGGCTGGCCGATGTCGCGCAAGTCGCCGGGCAGCGCCGGATGGCCGGGGCCGAACGCGCGCGTCGCGCCCTTGCGGTGCACGTACAGGCGGCGCGTCCGGCCGTCGACCGTGTGGGGCTCCTGCTTGCACGTATTGTGCGAGACGTCATAGATCAGGGCGAGATGGGTTCCAGGCACGAGGTCGGCGACCACCTGGCGGGCGAGATGGGTGATGACCTGACGATTGGCCAGCGCGCAGTTGATCGCCGCGCGCATGGCGCCGAGGTACGCCTGACCAAGCGGAGACCGGATGGGCGCGCAGGCGAGCTCGCGGTCGGGCAGCTCGATGCCGTAGCCCGGCGCGGCGACCACCATCTGCCTGAGAAATTCGGTGCCGATCTGGTGCCCCAGCCCGCGCGAACCGCAATGGATGCTGACCACCACTTCGCCCTGGCGCAGGCGGAAGCGGTCGGCTGCTTTCGTGTCGTAGATTTCGACGATTTCCTGCAGTTCGAGGTAGTGGTTGCCGGAACCGAGGGTGCCGGTCTCGTCGCGCTGACGGCGCTTGGCCAGCTCGGACACCCGGCCCGGCTCGGCGCCGGCCATGCAGCCGTGCTCCTCGATGCGATCGAGGTCGGCTTCACTGCCATAGCCGTGCTCGACCGCCCAGCGCGCGCCGCCGCGCAGCATCGCATCCATCTCGTCGGCGTTGAGGCGCAACGGGCCGGTGCTGCCCACGCCGGCCGGGATGCGGGCGAACAGACGGTCGGCGAGCCGCTCTTTGAGCGGCGCGATGTCCACGGCCTTCAGGCCCGTGTGCAGGGTGCGCACGCCGCAGGAAATGTCGAAGCCCACCCCGCCGGCCGACACCACGCCGCCCTCGTCGGCATCGAACGCCGCCACCCCGCCGATCGGAAAGCCGTAGCCCCAGTGCGCGTCGGGCATGGCGTAGGCGGCCTGGACGATGCCCGGCAGCGCGGCCACGTTGGTGAGCTGTTCGAGAACCTTGTCATCCATTTCGCGGATCAAGGCCTCGTCGGCGTAGATCACCGCCGGCACGCGCATTTTCCCGACCGGCGCGGCGCGCCACTCGACATCCGACACCCGTTCGAACTGATCGAGGTTCATTTCACACGTCCACCACGCACTGGGCCTGCCATAGTCCGGACTCCGTCATCCCTGCTTTCAACTCAGTATAGGTGGCGCCCTTGATCTCGACAGCCGGCTGGTGCCTGGCCGGCTCGACCGGCTCGCCCCAGGCGACGGCGTGCAGGCGATGTCCGTCCAGGTCGACCTTGAAGCGGCTGAACAGCATGCGGCGCGCCGCCATTTCCAGGATCAGCGCGTTCAGCCAGTCGACCAGCAGCAGTTCGTCGTCGGGTGCCTCGCAGCGGATTTCCACCGCTTCGTTCGCCGCCACCCTGGCAGGATCGGTGACCACCGCGGTCATCGCCCGTGCCGCCTGCTCGAACGCAGCGGCCAGGGTGGGGCCGATGCCGCGCACGCCCATGTCGGCCTGATGCGGGAAATGCTCCCAGCGCTCGCCGGCGTGTTCGCGCCACGCCGCCACCGCCTGGGCCCGCGCCTGGAAGATCGCTTCCCGGATCCGGGCGGGATCGGCATTGCGCGCCACCCCGGCGGCATCGATGGCCTGCGCCGCCATCAGCGCCTGCCGCAGATGCTCTGGCGCGGGAAAGGGTTTGTCTTCGTAGCCGGGACGGCCACGAAAATCGCATTCGCAGGCCTGCAGAAATTCCTCGAAGCGATCCGGGCGGCGAAAGGCGTCGACCCGTTCCAGCAGTTCGACGAGGGTGCCGGGGCGCAATTCCAGCGCGCGGTGAACGTGGCCGTGGTCGCGCGCCACCGCGACGGCGAGGTCGCGGCTGTCGGCGGGCACGCGGATGCGTTCGCACAGCGCGCGCACCAGCTCGACGCTTTTGTCTTCATGGCCATGATGTTCCGGCCACAGCTCGGGCGGGGTGACGCCCTTGCCGAGGTCGTGGGTCAACGCCGCAAAACGCACCGGCAGGCTATAACCTTGACGCGCCGCCCAGTCGACGACGAGCATGACGTGCACGCCGGTATCGACTTCGGGATGGTGCTCGGGCGGCTGCGGCACGCCGAACAGGCGGTCGATTTCGGGAAACAGCCGCGCCAGCGCGCCGCAGTCGCGCAACACCCGGAACAGGCGCGAGGGCTGCGCCTCCATCAGGCCGCGCGCGACCTCCTGCCACACCCGCTCGGGCACCAGGGTGTCGACCTCGCCGCTGTCCACCATCTGCCGCATCAGCGCATTGGTTTCCGGCGCCACCGAAAAATCGGCGAAGCGGGCGGCGAAGCGCGCCACCCGCAATATACGCACGGGATCCTCGGCGAAGGCTTCGCTGACGTGGCGGAGGGTTTTCGCGGCCAGGTCGCGCTGGCCGCCGTAGGGGTCGATCAGCGCGCCGGCCTCGTCCTCGGCCATGGCGTTGATGGTGAGGTCGCGGCGGCGCAGATCCTCTTCCAGCGTGACGTCCGGCGCGGCATAGACGGTGAAGCCCTTGTAGCCATGCCCGGACTTGCGCTCGGTGCGCGCGAGAGCGTATTCCTCGTGGCTGTGCGGGTGCAGGAAAACCGGGAAATCCTTGCCGACCGGCTGATAGCCCAGCGCGACCATCTCGTCGGGCGTGGCGCCGACGACGACGTAGTCGCGGTCAACCACCGGCCGGCCCTGCAGCCGGTCGCGCACAGCGCCGCCAACGGTGTAGATCTTCATGGCGACGCAAGGGTCCTCAACGGCGGGCGCTCTCGCGGTAGTCCTCGTACCGCGCGCGCGGCGTGTCGGCGCGCAGGTATTCGGGGGCGATCGCTTCGAGCGCCGCCGGCTGGAAATCGAACACCGACGGCCAGCCGCCGCTGCAAACGTTGTCCGTGCTCATGGCGTAGTAGTTGTCGCGCGTCATCAGCTTTTTGCCGGGCTTGAACTCCAGCGCCCAGGCCTGGAAATACGACAGCCACTTGCCCAGCGGGACGATGCTGCGCCGCTTGCCGATGACCTCCCCCGCATAGCGCACCAGTTCCTCCAGGGTGTAGACCCGGGGGCCGCACAGATCGTAGGTCTGGCCATAGGTCGCGGGGTTGTCGAGGCTGTCGGCATAGGCGCGCGCGACGTCCTCCACGTGCACCGGGGCAAAGCGGCTCCCGGCGGCCGCAAGCGGCAGCACGGGGAAGGTTTTGAGCAGGCGGGCGAACATCGAGAGGAAGGAATCGCCGCGGCCGAAGATCACCGACGGGCGGAAGATCGTGACATTGAGGCCGTAGCCGTGAATGAACTTGGGGCCGTTGAGATACCAGTTCTCGTGTTCGACATGGTGCATGCCGGCCTCGCGCACCAGCGCTTCGCCGATGCCCTTGGAGCGCTGATAGGCCGAGCGCGAGTTGGGATCGGCGCCGAGCGCGCTCATGTGCAGCAGGCGGCGCACGCCCGCTTCGCCGCAGGCGTGAATGATCTTGCGCGGCAGTTCGACGTGGACCTTCTGGAAATCGCCGCGGCGGGCGCTCGGCAGGTCGACGCGTCCCACCCTGCTTTCGTGCAGGATGCCGACCAGGTTGATGACGGCGTCCATGCCGCGGAAGTGGCGGATGAGCTCCTGCTGATCGTGGACGTCGGCCTCGATCACTTCCACCGTCGGCAGCAGGATCAGTTCCTTGGCCGTTTCGCGGCGGCGGCTCAGCACGCGCACGTTGAGACCGCGCGCGGCGAGGAGGCTGACGAGATGGGTGCCGACAAAGCCGGACCCGCCGAGGATGCAGATGCGTTCAATCTTCATGGTTGGTTTTTGTTTCGGCATATAAGGCAATGCCGATTCTAATCGTCCGCCCGTTCGAGTTCCAGCGAAGCATCCGGATCGGGTGGCTGGATAGTCGCGACTTTGCGCGGCGGCACCGTGCCCAGCCGGTCTTTCAGCAGCACCGAGGGCTGGCCGAAACGCGCAGCGTAGTACATGGCGTTGCTCATCACTTTCTTGACGTAATCGCGCGTTTCGGCGAACGGGATCGATTCGATGTAGACCGCGGCTTCCATCGGCCGGGCGTCGCGCCAGCGCTGGGCACGACCGGGGCCGGCGTTGTAGGCGGCGGTGGCCAGCACCGCCGAACCGTCCAGCGTGGTCTGCACATGCTTCAGGTAATACGCACCGAACTGGATATTTCTGGCCGGGTCCTGCATGTCGCGCGGGTGGAATTTCTTGATGCCGAGACGCTGCGCAATCCAGCGCGCGGTGGCCGGCATGATCTGCATCAGGCCGGACGCGCCGACGCTGGAGCGCGCGACGTTGACGAAGCGGCTTTCCTGCCGCATCAGGCCGAACACCCAGGCTTCGTCGATCGCATTTTCGCGAGCGGCCTGCTGCGCCAGTTCGCGGTAAGGCGCCAGAAAGCGCAATTCGAAATCGTGCAGTTCGCGGGTGCGCTCGGCAGTGTTGATGGCGCGGTCATACCATTCCATACGCCTTGCCAGTTCGGCGGCCGCCAGCAACTGGGCATCGGAAAACGTCTGAATGCTCCAGTTCCACTCCTGGCTGGCTTCGTCGCGCAGACCGAGTTCGTAAAAGGCGTGCGCACGCGCGATGCCGGGATGGCGCGCAATCGCCGCGACGTCATTGCCGCCCATCTTGATATTGACGGCCGGCGCCTGCATCACCGGGCCGAGTTCTTCCTGCGCCAGCTGGCCGTGGTAATGGTGCTCGCGCGACAGCGCCAGAAACAGCGAGTTGGCCGCCGCACGCTGGCCGCCGGCCTGCAGGGCGCGCGCGCGCCAGTAGCGCCAGACGGGCTGCGCGCGGGTCGCTTCGCCCATGCCGTCGATCGCACGCTGCACGGCCTGCCAGTCGCCTGCGCGCAGCGCTGCGCGCGCCCACCATTCGCGCTGAAAATCGCTGGTCGCCGCTGCCCCTGCCCGCTGGAACCAGCCCAAGGCAGCGGCCTCATGGCGGCGCGCCGCCCAGGTGGCGAGGCGTGCCCAGGCCGCGCCCAGTTCCTCCGCGCTGAACTGCGGCGCGCGCTTGCGCAACCTCTGCTCGGCCTGGTCTGAACTGCGTCTGGCCAGTTGGTCGAGCGCATAGAGCGCGATCTCGCGGTCGCCGCGCCGGCCCGGATCCAGACCGGATCCGTCCAGCAAACGCGCAGGATCGCGGCTGGCCTGATCGAACAGCGCCGCGGCAGGCCGCTGCGCTTCGGGCAAGGCATTGGCCGCGACCTGGGCGACGCCGGGGTTGCCCGCTTCCAGCGCCAGCCGCAGGCGGCGCCAGACGTCCTCCTCGCGGATCAGCCCGGCTTCGATCAGCTGCGTGAACAAAGGCGTACAGGCGCTCGGCATGTCGCGCCCGGTGAACCACAAGGCCACCGCCTCGCGCTGATGGCTGCGATTGCCCAGCGCCCATTCGGCGCGGTAGGCATAGCACTGATGCGCGGTATCGGGTTTGACGAGGCGGGGGTACTCGGCCAGATAGAGCGCCCACGCCTCGCGCGCACCGAGCGATTTCAGCCAGTCGGCGCGCAGGGCTTCAGCCATGCGGCTGCCGGGATGGCGCGCCAGGAAATCGGCAATGCGCGCATCCCCGGTGCGGCTCGTCAGCATCAGGCGCCAGTATTCGACGTAGGGGAACAGCGCATGATCGGCCGGAACGGCGCGCGCGGCACGCTCCAGGTTGGCCAGCTTGCGCGCGGCAAACGCCTGCTGCGCCCGCAACACCGCGGCATCGCCCGGCACCGCCCACACGGGCGCCGCCGACAGCGTCCCCAGCAGAAAAAGCACGATCATTCGAGACATGGTGCGAGGGTAACATGCAGCAGCCGCACGCCGCCTGAGCGAAATCCGCCATCCGGACGACCGCTTCGCGGCATCGCCCAGGGGCCGCGGACGCGCTATAGTGGAGACGTCCGATTCCATTTACAAGGAGCCCACCATGACAGCCAACGTCGGTACGACAGACCGCATCATCCGCATTCTTGCGGGGCTTGCCCTCATCGCCTGGGCGCTGCTGGGGGGGCCGGTGTGGGCCTGGATCGGCGTGCTGCCGCTCGCCACCGGCCTGCTCGGAATCTGTCCCGCCTACAGTCTGCTCGGCATCAGCACCTGCGGCCAGAAAAAATAAGGCTCAGGCCAGAAACAGCTTGTAGGCCGGATTGCGGGACTCGTCCCAGTAGCGGTAGCCCAGCCCGTCCAGAAACGTCTGGAAGCCGGGCTTTTCCTTTTCCGGCACCTGGATGCCGACCAGCACCCGGCCGTAGTCGGCGCCGTGATTGCGGTAGTGGAACAGGCTGATGTTCCAGCCGCGGCTCATGCTCTGCAGAAACTGCATCAGCGCGCCCGGACGCTCGGGGAATTCGAAGCGGTACAGCACTTCGTTGACCGCGTCGGGCGCGCGCCCGCCGACCAGATGGCGGACATGCAGCTTGGCCATTTCGTTGTCGGTGAGGTCGATCGCTTCGAGCCCGTGGCGCTGCAGCAGTTCGACCACGCGCGCACTCTCGCCCGCCCCCGGCACCGACAGGCCGACGAACACGCGCGCCGTTTGGGGGTCGGAATAGCGGTAGTTGAATTCGGTGATGTTGCGCGCGCCCAAGAGGCCGCAAAAGGCCTTGAAGCTGCCGGGCGTCTCGGGAATGGTCACGGCCAGCACGGCTTCGCGCTTTTCGCCCAGCTCGGCACGCTCGGCGATGTGGCGCAGGCGGTCGAAGTTCATGTTGGCGCCCGAGGCCACCGCCACCAGCGCCTTGCCCTTGAGCCTGTCGCCGGCGATCGCGGCCTTCAGCCCGGCGATCGACAGCGCGCCGGCCGGCTCCAGGATCGAGCGGGTGTCCTCGAACACGTCCTTGATCGCCGCGCAGATGGCGTCGTTGTTCACGCGGATGATTTCGTCGACGTACAGCTGCGCCAGGCGGAAGGTTTCCTTGCCGACTTTCTTCACCGCCACGCCGTCGGCGAAAATGCCCACGCGCGGCAGCGTGACGCGCTCGCCCTTGCACAGCGAGCGCGCCATCGCGTCGGCGTCCTCGGGCTCGACGCCGACGATGCGGATGTCCGGCCGCAGACGCTTGATATAAACCGCCATGCCGGCAATCAGCCCGCCGCCGCCGACCGGGATGTAGACCGAGTGGATCGGCCCGGGATGCTGGCGCAGCAGCTCCATCGCCACCGTGCCCTGCCCGGCGATCACGTCGGGGTCGTCGTAGGGATGGACAAAGGTCGCCTTCGCTTCCTTGGCCAGCATGGTGGCGTGGGCGCAGGCCTCGTCGTAATTGTCGCCGTGCAGGATCACCTGCGCGCCGCGCGCCGCCACGGCGTCGACCTTGATCTTCGGCGTGGTCGCCGGCATCACGATGGTCGCCGTCACACCGAGTTTCTGCGCCGCCAGCGCCACCCCCTGGGCGTGGTTGCCGGCCGACGCCGCCACAACCCCTCGCGCCAGCTGGGCCGCGCTCAGCCTGGCCATCTTGTTGTAGGCGCCGCGGCACTTGAAGGAAAACACCGGCTGCAGGTCTTCGCGCTTCAACAGAATCCGGTTGTTGAGACGAAGCGACAGGTTGTGGGCCACGTCGAGCGGCGATTCCACCGCCACGTCGTAGACGCGCGAGGTGAGGATGCGTTCGAGGTAATCGTCGGGTGGGCTCATGGCGGCGGATGCGAGGTTTGTAAAAAGGGGGCGATGCCGCTATCTTAGCGGGCTGCATCCAAATCGACGAAAACATCATGACTCAGGACGAAATGAAACAGGCCGTGGCGCGTGCCGCGGTGGATTATGCCCGCGGCGGCGTCATCGGGGTAGGCACCGGCTCGACCGCCAACTATTTCATCGACGCGCTGGCCGAGGTCAAGGGCCGCATCGACGGCGCGGTGGCGAGTTCGGAAGCCACCGCCGCCCGCCTGAAAAGCCATGGCATCCAGGTGCTGGATCTCAACAGCGCGGGCGAACTCGAAATCTACGTCGACGGCGCCGACGAAATCACCGAGCATTTCGCCATGATCAAGGGCGGCGGCGGCGCGCTGACGCGCGAAAAAATCGTGGCGGCGTGCAGCAGGCAATTCATCTGCATCGCCGATGAAAGCAAGCTGGTCGGCGTGCTGGGCGCGTTCCCGCTGCCGGTCGAGGTGATCCCGATGGCGCGCTCCTACGTCGCGCGCGAACTGGTGAAGCTGGGCGGCCAACCCCGATTGAGGGAGGGCTTCACCACCGACAACGGCAACCTCATTCTCGACGTGCACGGCCTGTCCATCGTCGATCCGGTGTCGCTGGAAACCGCGATCAACCAGATCGTCGGCGTGGTCACCAATGGCCTGTTTGCGCGGCGCGGCGCGGATGTGCTGCTGCTCGGCACCCCCGGCGGCGTCAAGACCTACAGGAAGTAAGCCTCACTGCGCTTGCGGGCGCCCGTCTTCATCGGGCGCCTCGCCTTCGTCAGGCTTGGGCTCCACCGGCACGCGGTATTTTTCGGTGGCCCACTGCCCGAGGTCGATCAGCTTGCAGCGCTCGCTGCAAAACGGCTTCCAGCGGTTCTCCGCCGTCCATTTCACGGCCGTACCGCATATCGGACAACTGACGACAGGAGGCTTGGCCGCGGATTTCACAGGGTGCAGAAAGTCAGGTCGAAATCGAGCGGCTGGGCAGTACAGGTGCGCACCTGCCCGGAACCCGCGTATACGAAGCGGATGTTGAGCATGTATTTATTGGCCGAAATTTCGGGGACGCATGGCAGCTCGTCGTCCAGGGCGACCCTGATCAACTGCGGATTACGCGATTCGAGCATGCGCTGATAGCTGCCATTCTTCGCGTGCTGCAACTCGGCTTGGCCGCTGTCGCGCAGCAGGCCGAGCACGATGCCGACCGCGGCGCGAATGGACGAAAACGGCGCCAGCCAGCGTTGCAACTGGCTCATGCGTACGTCTGCCGATTGGTGCAGCCAGTAGTGGTAGGACGGCAGGTCGAACTCGCACATGCCGCCCGGAATGGCCGCGCGCTGTTTGACGGTCATCAGCCAGTCGTCCTCGCGCAGGTGCTGCCCCACTTTTCCGGGCAGCTGGTACATGCCCTGATGCGCGGCCTCGATCGCTGCCAGCACCTGTTCCAGCGTCTCGCCCTGCACATGCGGGTTGCCGCGCAATGCCGTCAACACGGCTTTTTGCCGGTCCAATTCCTGCAGCAGATCGGATTTGAGATCGGCGCGCGCCGCCACTTCCGCCATTTCGAACAAGGTCAGCAGAGCCGAATGATGCGCATGCGGGTCGGGCGATGCGGCATAGGCATCGAAACGATCGAACAGGTCTTCCAGCCGCAGCAGGGTGCGGATGCGTTCGCTCAGGGGATATTCGTAGTGGATCACGCCGCGACGCGTTGGTTTGAATGGATCGATTGTCGCCGATTCATGCGGAAAATCAAGGCGACGGCGTAGCCGCGAGCCCCAGATAGCGCTGGTGCAGCGTCGCCACCTCGGCTCGCAAGACCGCGGGCGTTGCCGTGTTGACGATCACATCGTCTGCCGCCGCCAGCCGCTCGGCACGCCCGGCCTGCGCTGCGAGAATGGCTTTCACTTCGTCTTGCGCGAGTCCGTTGCGCGCCGTCACGCGGGCAATCTGCAAATCTTCGGGACAATCGACCAGCAGCACGCGGTTCAGCACATCCGCGTAGCCGCCGGTTTCCACCAGCAGCGGAATCACGACCAGCGCATAGGGTACCGTCAGCGTGGCCAGCGTCTGTTCCACCGCCTCCCGGATGCGTGGATGCAGGATGGCTTCGAGTCGGCGGCGCGCCGCGGCGTCGGCAAAGATGCGGCGGCGCAGGGCAGCGCGATCCAGCGTACCGTTCGCCTGCATCACCGCCTCGCCAAACTCCGCACGAATCGCCGCCAGCGCCGCGCCGCCGGGCGCCGTCAGTTCGCGCGCGATGACGTCGGTATCGATCACCGGGACACCCAGATCGGCAAACAGGCCGGCGACGGTCGACTTGCCCGACCCGATACCGCCGGTGAGCCCGACTGCGAACATCAGAATTGCGCGAGATAGGCCTGCGTCAGGTCGGCGCCGAAGAACAGCGCCACCAGCCCGCCGCCGGCCAGATAGGGGCCGAAGGGAATCGGCACGCGCCGGTCATGCTTGACCAGCACGATCATCGCCACGCCGACCACCGCGCCGACCATCGACGACAGCAGCAGAGTGACGGGCAGCATCTGCCAGCCGAGCCAGGCGCCGATGGCCGCCAGCAGTTTGAAATCGCCGTAGCCCATCCCGTCCTTGCCGGTGGTCAGCTTGAACAGCCAGTACACCGCCCACAGCACGCCGTAGCCGGCGATGGCGCCGACGACCGCGTCCGGCAGGCTGGCAAAATGCCCGCCGAGGTTGAACAGCAGCCCCAGCCACACGAGCGGCAGGGTAAGACTGTCGGGCAGCAGGGTGGCGTCGAGATCGATGAACGCCAGCGCAATCAGCGTCCACACCAGGAGCAGCGCGCCCAGGGTCTGCACACTCACGCCCCATTTCCAGGCGGCCGCCGCCGACAGCAGTGCGGTGAGCAATTCCACCAGGGGATAGCGCGCACTGATCGGTGTGCTGCAGGACGAGCAGCGCCCGCGCAGCCGCAGCCATGACAACAGCGGGATATTTTCCAGCGCGGTAATTTGATGCCCGCACTGCGGACAGGCCGAACGCGGCAGCCACAGGTTGTAGCGCGAGGCCTCCGCCACGGTCTCGCCGCTCAGTTCCGCGCATTGCGCCCGCCATTCCGCCTCCATCATTTTGGGCAGGCGATGGATGACGACATTGAGAAAGCTTCCGACCAGCAGGCTGAATAAAAAAACCAGCCCGGTGAAGAGGGCTGGTTCGGCGTGCAGCAGTTCCATCAGACGACCGAACCCATCTTGAAGATCGGCAGGTACATGGCGATGACCATGCCGCCGATCAGCGTGCCCAGCACCACCATGATGATCGGTTCCATCAGACTGGACAGCGCCTCGACGGCGTCATCCACTTCGGCTTCGTAGAAGTCGGCCACCTTGCCCAGCATGGCGTCGAGCGAGCCCGATTCTTCGCCGATGGCGGCCATCTGCAGCACCATGTTGGGGAAACGGCCGGAGTTCTGCATCGCCACGGTCAATGCGGTACCGGTCGACACTTCGCCACGGATTTTATGGGTCGCCTCGACGAACACCTGGTTGCCGGATGCGCCGCCCACCGACTCCAGCGCCTCGACCAGCGGCACGCCGGCGGCGAACATGGTGGCCAGCGTGCGCGTCCAGCGCGCGATGGTGGCCTTTTCGATGACCGGCCCGAAAATCGGCAGCTTGAGCATGACGCGATCCATGAACATCTGCACCTTGCGCGAACGCTTCCAGGCCTGCAGCAGGGCGAAGATGCCGCCGCCGACGGCGCCGAAAATCGCCCACCACCACTCGACGAAGAAGTCCGAGATGGCCATCACCACCAGCGTTGGCGCCGGCAGGTCGGCGCCGAAGCTGCTGAACAAGTCCTTGAACGCCGGAATCACGAAAATCATGATGATGGCGGTGATGATGAACGCCACCACAATGATGGAAACGGGGTAGAACAGCGCCGACTTGATCTTGCCCTTGATGGCGAGAATTTTTTCCTTGTACACCGCCAGACGTTCGAGCACCCCTTCCAGAATACCGGCCGCCTCGCCCGCGCCCACCAGGTTGCAGAACAGCGCGTCGAAGTACAGGGGATGACGGCCGAAGGACTGGGTCAGGCTGCTGCCCTTTTCGATATCGGCCTTGATTTCCAGCAGCAGGCGCTGCATCGACGGGTTGGAGTGCCCGCGCGCCACGATTTCGAACGATTGCAGCAACGGCACCCCGGCCTTCATCATCGTCGCCAGTTGCCGCGTAAACAGGGTGACATCCTTGTCGGTGATGCGCTTGGCCCCACCGAAAAGCGTGTTCTGTTTTTTGAGCTTGGTGACAGTAATTCCCTGTTTGCGCAGCACGGAATTGACTACCGCCTCGCCGCCAGCCTGCATTTGGCCTTTGATCTTCTTGCCACGCCTGTCCATCCCTTCCCACAGGAAGATGGGATCCTTGACTGCTTTTGCCGCTGTAGCCATGTGTAACGATCCTTACATGTTAGTGACGGCCTCGACTTCCTCAAGAGAAGTCAGGCCTGATTTGACCTTCAACAATCCCGCCTGCCGCAGGTCGAGCACCCCTTCGCGCCGAGCCTGGTCGGCGATATCCGATTCGTTGCCGCCCTTGAGGATGATGCGGGTCATGGCGTCGGTGATCGGCATGACCTGATAAATGCCCACCCGCCCCTTGTAGCCGGTGCCGCCGCAGATATCGCAGCCCACCGGTTTATAGGGCCTCCAACTGCCGTCCAGCTGCTCTTCGGTAAAGCCCGCAGCCAGCAGGGCTTCCTGCGGAATATCAGTCGGCTGCTTGCAGCCGCACAGCTTCCGCGCCAGGCGCTGGGCGGTGATCAGAATCACCGACGAGGCCACGTTGAACGGCGCCACGCCCATGTTCAGCAGACGGGTCAGCGTGCCGGGCGCGTCGTTGGTGTGCAGGGTGGACATCACCATATGGCCGGTTTGCGCGGCCTTGATGGCGATGTCGGCGGTTTCCAGGTCACGGATTTCGCCGACCATGATGACGTCGGGATCCTGCCGCAGGAAGGATTTCAGCGCCGCCGAAAACGTCAGTCCGGCCTTGTCGTTGACGTTGACCTGGTTGATGCCGGGCAACTGGATTTCCGCCGGGTCTTCCGCCGTCGAGATGTTGACGTCGGGCTTGTTGAGGATGTTCAGGCAGGTATAGAGCGACACCGTCTTGCCGGAGCCGGTCGGGCCGGTCACCAGCACCATGCCGTAGGGGCGCTGAACCGCGTTCAGCAGCAGGTCCTTCTGCCACGGCTCGTAACCCAGCGCCTCGATCCCCAACTGCGCGCTGGTGGGATCGAGAATACGCATGACGATCTTTTCGCCATAGAGGGTGGGAAGGGTGCTGACCCGGAAATCGATGGCGCGGTTTTTCGACAGCACCATTTTCATGCGGCCGTCCTGCGGCACGCGCTTTTCCGAAATATCCAGCCGCGACAGCACCTTGATGCGCGAGGCCACCTTGTCCTTGATCGCCATCGGCGGTTGCGCCACTTCGGCCAGAATGCCGTCGCGCCGATAGCGGATGCGGTAATACTTCTCGTAGGGCTCGAAATGGATGTCGGATGCGCCGAGATTGATGGCGTCGAGCATGATCTTCTGCAGA
>JAJYXA010000099.1 GCA_021791235.1 Pseudomonadota bacterium | reverse complement strand
CACCTCCAATCCGTTCATCGCCCGCGACATCCCGACGCTGGACGAATCCTTCGTGGTGATCCGTTTCAGCAATCCCAAGGGCATCGACTTTCCCTACCTGCTCAACATGATCCATGACTCCTTCATGTCGCGGCCGAACATCATCGTCGTTCCCGGCGGCAAGATGGAACTGTCGATGCAACTGATCTTCACGCCGCTGATCCTGCGCCTGATGGAGAACCGCAAGCGGGCGTGAATCGCCAAAACCGGTGCCGGCTTCCATGGCACTAGCCAAACCTGCCCGGTTTCGCCGATAATTATCGGTTTCGCCGGGCCTGACCGACCGAGGAATCCAGATGTCCAACTCAAGCTTCAGCGACTTCGAGCCGCCCGTGTTCAACAATCTCACCAGCGCCATCCGCGCCCTGGCCATGGATGCCGTGCAAAAGGCCAACTCGGGCCACCCGGGGGCGCCGATGGGCATGGCCGAGATCGCCGAGGTGCTGTGGAACCACCACCTGCGGCACAACCCGGCCAATCCCCACTGGCCCGACCGCGACCGCTTCGTGCTCTCCAACGGCCACGGTTCGATGCTGCTCTATGCGCTGCTGCACCTCACCGGCTACGCTCTGTCGATCGAGGACATCAAGCAATTCCGCCAGCTCCACAGCAAGACCCCGGGCCACCCGGAATACGGCTACACGCCCGGGGTGGAGACCACCACCGGGCCGCTCGGCCAGGGCATCGCCAACGCCGTCGGCATGGCGCTGGCGGAGAAGCTGCTGGCCTCCGAGTTCAACCGCCCCGGCCATGAGATCGTCGATCACCGCACCTACTGCTTTCTCGGCGACGGCTGCCTGATGGAGGGCGTCTCGCACGAGGCCTGTTCGCTCGCCGGCACCCTGCGCCTAGGTAAGCTGATCGCCTTCTACGACGACAACGGCATCTCGATCGACGGCCACGTCGAGGGCTGGTTCACCGACGACACGCCGAAGCGCTTCGAGGCCTACGGCTGGAACGTGATCGCCAAGGTCCCCGGCCACGATCCGGAGGCGCTCCACTGCGCAATCACCGAGGCGAAAGCCCAGGACCGGCCGACCCTGATCTGCTGCAAGACGGTGATCGGCATGGGCTCGCCCAACAAGGCCGGCGGCCACGACGTCCATGGCGCGCCGCTGGGCGACGCGGAGATCGCCGCGGCGCGCCCGCACATCGGCTGGAACTTCCCGCCCTTCGAGATTCCCCGGGAGGTCTATGAAGCCTGGGACGGGCGCGCCAAGGGCAAGGCGCTGGAAGACGACTGGAAGCGCCGCTTCGCCCATTACGCCCAGGCGCACCCCGAGCTGGCCGCCGAGTTCGAGCGCCGCGTCGTCGACCGCCACCTGCCGGCCGACTGGCAGGCCCACGTCGCCGCCGTCATCGACAAGGTGAATGCCAAGGGCGAGACCATCGCCACGCGGAAAGCCAGCCAGAACAGCATCGAGGCGCTGGCGCCCAAGCTGCCCGAACTGCTCGGCGGCTCGGCCGACCTGGCCGGCTCCAACCTGACCCTGTGGTCAGGTTCGAAGAGCGTTTCCAAGGACAGCGGCGGCAACTACATCCACTACGGCGTGCGCGAATTCGGCATGACCGCGCTGGCCAACGGCGTCAGCCTGCACGGCGGCCTGATTCCCTACACCGCCACCTTCCTGATGTTCTCGGAATACGCCCGCAACGCGCTGCGCATGGCGGCGCTGATGAAGCAGCGCCAGATTTGCGTGTTCACCCACGACTCGATCGGCCTGGGCGAGGACGGTCCGACCCACCAGCCGGTGGAGCAGATCGCCAGCCTGCGCCTGATCCCCAACATGGACGTCTGGCGTCCCTGCGACACGATGGAGACCATCGTCGCCTGGACCGCCGCGATCGAGAGAGCCGACGGGCCGAGTTCGCTGTGCCTGTCGCGCCAGAACCTGCCCTTCGTCAAGCGGGACGCGCAGACCCTCGCCAATATCCGCCGCGGCGGCTACGTGATCTCGGATTGTTCCGGCAAACCCGCGGCGGTATTGATCGCCACCGGCTCCGAGATCGACCTGGCCATGAAGGCGCAGCTCAAGCTGGCCGAACAAGGGATCAGTACCCGCGTGGTGTCGATGCCCTCGACCAACGTCTTCGACCGCCAGGATCAGGCTTACCGGGAATCGGTCCTGCCCCGCGGCAGCAAGCGGGTCGCAATCGAGGCGGGGGTGACCGACGGCTGGCACAAGTACGTGGGACTGGAAGGGGCGGTGGTCGGCCTCGACCGCTTCGGCGAGTCGGCCCCGGCCGGCGTGCTGTTCAAGGAGTTCGGCTTCACCGTGGAGCACGTCGTCGCCACGGTGAAGGGCGTGCTTTAACTTTTATTTCTGGAGCTGAAAACATGAGCATCAAAGTCGGCATCAACGGATTCGGCCGCATCGGCCGCATGGTGTTGCGCGCAGCAACGCAAAATTTCGCCGACATCGAGATCGTCGGCATCAACGACCTGCTCGAGCCCGACTACCTGGCCTACATGCTGAGCTACGATTCGGTGCATGGCCGCTTCAAGGGGCAGGTCTCGGTCGAGGGCAGCACCCTGGTGGTCAATGGCAGGAAGATCCGCCTGTCCGCGGTCAAGGACCCCGCCGAGCTGAAGTGGAACGAGGTGGGCGCCGACATCGTCATCGAGTCCACCGGCCTGTTCCTGACCAAGGAGACCGCCGCCAAGCACCTCGCCGCCGGCGCCAAGAAGGTGATCATGTCCGCCCCCTCCAAGGACGACACGCCGATGTTCGTGTTCGGCGTAAACGACGAGACCTACGCCGGCCAGACGATCATCTCCAACGCGTCGTGCACCACCAACTGCCTGGCGCCGGTGGCCAAGGTGCTGCACGACACCTGGGGCATCAAGCGCGGCCTGATGACCACGGTGCACGCCGCCACCGCCACCCAGAAGACCGTCGACAGCCCGTCCAACAAGGACTGGCGCGGCGGCCGCGGCATCCTGGAAAACATCATCCCGTCCTCGACCGGCGCCGCCAAGGCCGTCGGCGTGGTCATCCCGGAACTCAACAAGAAGCTCACCGGCATGTCCTTCCGCG
>JAJYXA010000140.1 GCA_021791235.1 Pseudomonadota bacterium | reverse complement strand
GTCCTGCGGCGTGGCGCGCGAGGCGGGATCGAGCTGGACGACGACGTTATACTGCTCGCCCGCCTGCTTGAAGCGGGTGACCTCGCGTCCTCCGAGCAGGGTTTCCAGTGTGCGCCCGATGGTGTCGACGCCGACCCCCATCTGCGCCGCCTTGTCGCGGTTGATGTCGACCTTGAGCTGCGGCTTGTTGAGCTTGAGGTCGGTGTCGGCGTTGGCCAGTCCCGGATAGGCCCGCACCTTGGCCATCAGCGCCTCCACGGCCTTGTCCAGTTCGGCGTAGCTGGGCGCCTGCACCACGAACTGCAGCGGCGGATTGCGGAAGCTCTGGCCGAGCGAGGGCGGATTGATCGGGAAGGCGAGCACGCCCGGCATGCCCATGAACATCCGCGGGCCGAGGCTGGCGGTGATGTCCATCTGGCTGCGGGTGCGTTCTTCCCAGGGCTTGAGCATCACGAACGAGAGCGAGGTGTTGACCGGGTTGGGGCGCTCCAGTCCCGGCGCCACCACGACGAACGCGGTGTTCACCTCGGGCACGCTCTGATACATGCCCTCGAGCTGGCGCGCGTACTGGTCGGTGTACTGCAGGGTGGAGCCTTCGGGTGCCAGCATGAAGCCGATGAAAAAGCCGCGGTCCTCGGTCGGCGCCAGTTCCGACTTGAGCGACTTCAGCAGGCCGAACGCGGCGACCGCGACCAGCACGAACACCAGCGCGACGATCAATGGATGCTTGACCACGCGCGCGAGGCTGCGGATGTAGGCATTGTTCAGTCCGTTCAGCACGCGTTCGCCGAAATTGAACCAGGCGTTATGGCTTGTTTCATGGTGCAGGATCCTGCTCGCCATCATCGGCGTCAGCGTCAGCGCGACAAAGCCGGACACCAGCACCGCCGCCGCCACCGTCATGGCGAATTCGGTGAACAGCTTGCCGGTGTTGCCCTCGGCAAACGCCAGCGGGGCGAACACGGCGACCAGGGTGAGGGTCATCGCCATCACCGCGAAGCCGATTTCCTTGGCGCCCTTGATCGCGGCGTCGAATGGCGGCATGCCCTCCTCGATGTGGCGGTAGATGTTTTCCAGCATGACGATCGCGTCGTCGACCACCAGGCCGATCGCCAGCACCAGCCCCAGGAGGGTCAGCACGTTGAGGGTGAAGCCCATGGCATAGAGAAAGATGAAGGCGCCGATCAGCGACACCGGGATGGTGACGAAGGGGATCAGGGTGGCGCGCCAGTTGCGCAGGAACAGGAAGATCACGCCGACCACCAGCACCATGGCTTCGAGCATGGTGGTGTACACCGCGTCGATCGATTTCTCGATGAAGATCGAGCTGTCGAAGCCGACCTTGAGCTGCATGCCCTCGGGCAGCGCGGCTTCCAGGCGTGGCAGTTCGGCCTTCACCGCACGGGCGACTTCCAGCGTGTTGGCGGTGGATTGCTTGACGATGCCGAGGCCCACGGCGGCGCGGCCGTTGACCCGCACGATGTTGCGTTCGTCCTCGGCCCCGACCTCGGCGCGGCCGATGTCGGCCAGCCGCACCAGCACGCCGCCGTTGTCGCGAAGGATGACGCGCTCGAATTCCGCGGGGGTGCGCAGGTCGGTTTCCGCCAGCACCGAAAATTCGCGCGCCTGGCTTTCGATGCGGCCCGAGGGCAGTTCGGTGTTCTGGCTGCGGAGCGCGGCTTCCACGTCCTGCACCGTCACCCCCAGCGCGGCCATCCGGCTTGGGTCGAGCCAGATGCGCATGGCGTAGCGGCGCTCGCCGCCGATGATGACCGAGGCCACGCCGGGGAGGGTCTTCAGCTGGTCGGCCACCACGCGGTCGGCGTAGTCGGTGATTTCCAGCGGCGACTGGCGGTCGCTGGAGAACGCCAGCCAGATGATGGCCTGGGCGTCGGCCTCGATCTTGGCGACCACCGGGTCTTCCGCTTCGTTCGGCAGCACGCCGCGCACCCGCGCCACCCGGTCGCGGGTGTCGTTGGCGGCGGCCTCGGGGTCGCGCGACTGCGCGAATTCCACCGTGATCTGGCTGACTTCCTCGCGGCTCACCGACTTGATGGTGCGGATC
Organism: Pseudomonadota bacterium; assembly: GCA_021791235.1. Next base: position 1,022 of record JAJYXA010000140.1, on the reverse strand, counting down.
CCCTCGATGCCGGACAGCGAATCCTCCAGCGGCTTGGTGATCCGGCTTTCCATCACTTCGGCGGAGGCGCCGGGGTAGACGGTGCGCACCGACACCACCGGGGCGTCGATGTTGGGGTATTCGCGCACCGGCAGACGGTCGAAGGCGATCAGGCCGACCAGGATGATGAGCAGGCTCATCACGGTGGCCAGCACCGGACGGCGGATCGAAAGGTCGGAAAGGATCATGGGGAAGCCAGGGTCAAAAGCGTTTTACAAAGAGGACGCAGAGGTAAAAGAGGAAAAGCTTAAAAGCGTCTCCCCCGGTTTTCTTCTGTTCCCTCTGTGTCTCTGTGGTGAATGGATTGCCGTTTCCAGGTTCATGGGTCATCCAGGGTCAAAAGCGTTTTACAGGGAGGGCGCGGAGGACACGGGGAAAAACCGGCGATACGTTTTCCTCTGCGTTCTCCGTGTCCTCTTTGTCGATAATCTTTCCTAGCGCGCCGCAGGCTTGCCAGCCTGCCTTTTCATCATCTGCGCCGCCTGCTCCAGCGTGACCACCGGCACGCCGGGGCGCAGCTTGATCTGTCCGTCGAGAACGACGGTGTCGCCCGCTTTCACGCCGGAGACGATTTCGACCCGGCCGGGTTCGCGCTTGCCCAGCGTGACCTTGCGCAGTTCGGCCTTGCCGTCGACCGCCAGGAAAACGTAGCTGCCATCCGCACGCGGCACGATCGCCTGCTCGGGCAGCAGAATCGCGCGGGTCTTGCCGCCCAGATCGGCGGTGGCGCGGACGAACATGCCGGGCTTGAGTTGCCCCTTGGGGTTGGCGATGCGCGCGCGCACCCGCACGTTGCGGCTCACCGGATCGACCGCCGGATCGATGGCGTGCACCTTGCCGCTGAAGCGTTGCCCGGGCAGGGCGTCGACGGTCAGCGTGACCGGCAGGCCGATGCGCACCAGCGGCAGAGCGGTTTCCGGAACCGGGACTTCGAGCTTCAGATTGCCGAGCGCGTCCAGCCGCACGAGGTCGTCGCCCTTGCC
>JAJYXA010000131.1 GCA_021791235.1 Pseudomonadota bacterium | reverse complement strand
GGAAAAGCTGTAACGGGCGACGCTCAACTTTTCCGACACGTAGGTGGTGTCCCAGGCCTGCACGTCTGCGAGGCCCAGTTCGTCGCGGGCGAAGGCCTTGAGCTCGGCGTAGTCCTTCTCGGCGTAGGGGCGGGCGCGGACGCCGAGTTCGTCGAGGAACTTCAGCACCTCGGCCGGGGTGTCGGCCATCTTGGCCGCCAGCGACACCTCGGCATAGCTCCGGAATCCCAGCAGCTCGGCGGCCTCGCGGCGCAGCCGGAGGATGCCGCCGATCAGCGGCGTGTTGTCGAGCTCGGGCTTGCTGAATTCGGAGGCGCGGGTGACGTAGGCGCGGTACACCTGCTCACGCAGGTCACGGTTGTCGGCGTACTGCATCACCGGCAGGTAGGACGGCATGTGCAGGGTGATCTTGAAGCCCGGTTTCCCATCGGCCTCGGCCGCCGCTTTCATCATGGCCAGTACGTCGTCCGGCACACCGGCGAGCTGGGCGGCATCGTCGACATACAGCGCGAAGTCGTTGGTGGCGTCGAGCAGGTTCTCCTCGAACTTGGCCGACAGCTGTGCCAGTTCCTCCTGCACCTGTATGAAGCGCGCCTTCTTGTTGGCCGGCAGCTCGGCACCGCCGAGGCGGAAGTCGCGCAGCTCGTTGTCGACGATCTTCCTGCGTGGCGCGGACAGCGCGGCGAAATCAGGGCGGGCCTTGAGCGCCTTGAACTTGGCGAACAGCGCCTCGTTCTGACCCAACTCGGCATAGTAGATGGTGATTTTCTGCAGGTTGGCGTTGTAGACCTCGCGCAGCTCGGGCGAATCCATCACCGAATGCAGGTGCGATACCTGGCCCCAAGCGCGGCCGAGTTTCTCGTTGGCGTCGTCGAGCGGGGCGACGAAGGCGTCCCACTCGGCCGGGGTATCGGCGGCTTCCGCGCGCGCCACGGCCGCGCGGGCGTCGGCCAGCAGCTGGTCGATGGCGGGGGTGACGAATTCGGGCTTGAATTCACCGAAACGGGGCAGACCGGAAAAATCGAGCAGGGGATTGATGCCCTTTAGGGTATTCATGGCGATAACCAACATGGAGGGGGAAGGGAATTATACTTTCGGGCTGGAAGCATAATTTTCAAGCCCGGATTTTCAACCCCATGACAGACAAGGTTTACGCTGACAGACTGGCACCGCATCACGGCGTCGCCCCGGCGCTTTCCGCCGGCGCCTGGGTGCACCCGCGCGCCACGGTCATCGGCGAGGTCAGCCTGGGCCGGGACGCCTCGGTGTGGCCGGGCGCGGTGATCCGCGGCGACGTCAACAGCATCATCATCGGCGAGGCGACCAACATCCAGGACGGCAGCGTGCTGCATGTGTCGCACAAGACGCCCGCCAATCCGGCAGGCGGGCCGCTGGTCGTCGGCGCGCGGGTGACGGTGGGGCATACGGTGATCCTGCACGCCTGCACGATCGAGGACGAATGCCTGATCGGCATGGGTTCGATCATCCTCGACCGCGCCGTGGTGCAGAAGCATGTGCTGCTGGGCGCCGGCTCGCTGGTTCCGGAAGGCAAGGTGCTCGAATCGGGGCACCTCTATCTCGTCCGCCCCGCCAAGCTGGTGCGCCGGCTTACCGACGAGGAAATCGCCTATTTCAGCTATTCCGCGCAGCACTATGTGGCGCTGGCGCGGTCGTACCAGAACGTTTAATCCCATGGAATCCGTATGAAACTCGCCAAACCCCTCCTCATTGCCGTGGCCGTGCTCGCCATTGCGGGCGCGCTGGTGTACGCCCTGATGGAAAAGCCCGCTGCGCCTGCGGCCACCTTCACCACCCTGGAAGGCAAGCCCATCGCCCTCAATGAGCTGCGCGGCAAGATCGTGCTGGTCAATTTCTGGGCGACCTCCTGCCCCGGCTGCGTCAAGGAAATGCCCGACTTGATCCAGACCTACAATCAGTACAAGGACCGCGGCTTCGAAATCGTCGCGGTGGCGATGAGCTACGACCCGCCCAACTATGTCGCCAATTTTGCGAAGACGCGCCAGCTGCCGTTTCCGGTGGCGCTCGACGTCAACGGCGAGCACGCGCGCGCCTTCGGCAACGTGCAGCTCACGCCCACCAGCTTCATCATCGGCAAGGACGGCCGCATCATCGAAGAGAAGCTGGGCGATCTCGACTTTCCCAAGCTGAAGGCCATGCTCGACAAGGAATTGTCATGATCAGGGCGCTTGCCGCAGCCGCCGTGCTGCTGACGCTGACGGCGTGCGGCGCGGTCCCGTCCCGGCCTGCTTCCGCCTACCCTGACGGGCACAAGAAGCCCGCTCCGCCAGGGCCGCCGCCGCCGGCGATGCCCGACATTCCGCTGGTCTGTCCGACCGAAACCAAGCTTTGCCCCGACGGCCGGTCCGTCGGCCGCAACCCGGCGAACGAATGCGAGTTCGACGCCTGTTCCGGCAGCATCCCCCAATAAAATTTCCCGGATTTTTTCTTTCATGGCGCAATACGTTTATTCCCTCAACCGCGTTGGCAAGATCGTTCCGCCCAAGCGGCAGATTCTCAAGGACATTTCCCTCAGCTTTTTTCCCGGCGCCAAGATCGGCCTGCTGGGCCTGAACGGCTCCGGCAAGTCCTCGCTGATCCGCATCATGGCGGGGGTGGACAAGGACATCGAGGGCGAGGCGATCCCGATGCCCGGCATCCGCATCGGCTACCTGCCGCAGGAGCCCCAACTCGATTCGGCACACACCGTGCGCCAGGCGGTGGAGGCGGGATTGGGCGAGATCGTTTCCGCGAAGACCCGTCTCGACGAAATCTATGCGGCGTATGCCGAGCCCGATGCCGACTTCGACAAGCTGGCGGAGGAGCAGGCCAAATGCGAGGCCATCCTCGCCACCGCCGGCGCCGACCTCGACACGCAGATGGAAATCGCTGCGGATGCTTTGAGATTGCCGCCGTGGGATGCAGCGATCGGCAATCTGTCGGGCGGCGAGAAGCGCCGCGTGGCGCTGTGCCAGCTGCTGCTGTCGAATCCCGACATGCTGCTGCTCGACGAGCCGACCAACCACCTCGACGCCGAGTCGGTCGACTGGCTCGAGCAGTTTCTGGTGC
>JAJYXA010000132.1 GCA_021791235.1 Pseudomonadota bacterium | reverse complement strand
CGCTGCTCGGCGTGTTCTTGCTGGCGATCCGGCGCGAGGCCCTGCCGCAGTTGTTCGCGCTGATGACCATCGACAATGGCGTGTTCTTCGCCGGCATCGCCATCACCACATCCTCGGCGCTGGTGGAGTTCGCCGCCGCGCTGGAAGGTGTGATGGTGGTGATGATCGTGGCGTTGCTGGCGCGCACCATCGCCCTCACCCTGGGCAGCACCGACACCGGCGAGATGACCGCGCTGCGCGAACGGGAACGCAAGCCGTGAGCCTGGTCTGGCTGATGCCCATCCCCGCCTTGCTGGCCGCGCTATGGTCGCGCTGGCTGCCGGGCGCGCGCTGGGTCACCGTGCTCGCGGCGCTGCTCGGCATCGCGCTGGCGCTGGTCGGCGCGCACAATATCCTGCACGGGCAGAATCTGCCGACGCTGCAAAGCTGGATCGGTCTGGATGCGCTGGGCGCCGTGTTCGCCCTGCTCACCGCTTTTCTCGGCGTCACCGCCAGCCTGTATTCCGGCCCGTACATCGCGCATCACCTCGCACATGTCACCGACCCGCGCGCCGGGCTGCGCCGCTACTACGTCTACTTCAATCTGTTCCTGGCCTCGCTGCTGGCGGTGCCGCTGATGCAGCAGCCGGCGCTGGCCTGGGTGACGGTGGAGCTGACCACGTTGTTCTCGATCTTCCTGGTCGGCTTCGACGGCAGCAAGCCGGCGTTGGAAGCGGCGTGGAAATACGCCGTGATCACCATCATGGGCGCCACCGTCGCGGCGCTGGGGTTTTTTCTACTGCTGTGGGGCCTGCAGCGCGCCGGCGGTGGCCCGCAGACCTTCGCCGCGCTGCTGCAGGCCAGCACGCTGATGAACCCGCTGCTGCGCAAGGTGGCGTTCGCGCTGATCCTGTTCGGCTTCGGCAGCAAGATCGGGCTGGTGCCGATCCACACCTGGTTGCCCGACGCGCACTCGCAGGCGCCGACGCCAGTGTGCGCGCTGCTCTCGGGCATCGAGGTGAGTTTGATTCTGTACGTGGTCATGCGCCTACTGCCGGTGTTCATCGGCATTCCCGGCCTGCACCTGGAGCACTGGCTGAGCGTGATCGGGCTGGTGTCGGTGGGCGTGGCCGCGTTTCTGCTGCTGCAGGTGCACGACTACAAACGCCTGTTCGCCTACTCCACCGTGGAGCACATGGGCATCCTGATGACCGCGCTGGGCCTGGGCAAGATCGCCGCGTATCCGGTGATGCTGCAGGTGCTCACCCACGCGCTGACCAAGTCGCTGGCGTTTTATGCCGCCGGCATCGTGCTGGTGATCACCGGCACGCGCGAGATTTCCGCGGTGCGCGGCCTGCTGCGCAAGCGCCCGTGGACCGCGGCGCTGCTGCTGGCCGCGGCGCTGGCCATCGCCGGCGCGCCACCGTTCGCGGTGTTCAGCAGCGAATTCGCCATCCTGCGCGCGGCCGCCGCGGGTGGCGATTACGTCAGCCTGGTGTTGCTGGCCACCTTCATCATCATCGCCTTCGCCGGCATTTTGATTCAGGGCAACCGCATGGTGTTCGGCGAACCCTCGCCGGCGGTCGCCAGCGCCGTGCATGGCCCGCGCGGCTTGCAATGGGTGGCGGTGCTGGCGCTGCTTCCGGTGCTGGTGCTGGGGCTGTGGATGCCGGCGCCACTGTCGCAACTGCTGCACGCGGCGGCGCGGCAACTGACTGGAGGCCTGGCGCCATGAACACGCTGGCTGAACTGCTGCACGCACTGGAATGCGACGCCGCGCTGGCCGCAGGCGTCGCGCCGGGTGCCGTGCTGGCGCTGCCGCTGCCAGCCGCGCGCCTGCCGCACGTGGCGCATGTGCTGGCGCGCTCGCAGTCGCAACTGGCAGGCATCGTCTGCGAACACAGCGATGGCCACTTCGCATTGCGTTATCCGTTCTGGCTGCCGCGAGGCCTGCCGTGGCTGGAACTGGTCATCGACGTGGCGCCAGGCGGCACCGTGCCCAGCATCAGCCCGCGCCTGTTCGCCGCCGACTGGCACGAGCGCGAGATCGAGGATTTGTTCGGCCTGACCTTTTCCAACCACCCCTTCCTCGGCAACTTCGTGCTGCACGATGAAGTCTGGCCCGAGCAGGCTTTTCCGATGCGCCATGACTTCGCCGCCACGGATGCCGACGGCGCGCCCTCGCTCTACCGGCCGCAGCAAATGCTGCAGGCCGAGGGCGCGTTCCTGATGCCGGTGGGTCCGGTGTACGGCGGCGTCAACGAGGCCGGGCAGTTTCTGCTCGACACCCTGGGCGAGGAAATCACACACTGCCAGACGCGGCTGTTCTACAAATATCGCGGCATCGAAAAACGCGCCGAGGGCATGGTCGCCGCCGATGCGCTGTTGCTGGTGGAGCGCATGAACGGCACCAACGCCTTCGCCCACGCGCTGGCCGCGGCGCAGGCCATCGAGCGCGCTTGCGACTGCAGCGTGCCGGCGCGCGCACAGACGTTGCGCAGCTTCTGGGCGGAGCTGGAGCGCCTGCGCAGTCACGCCGCTACCATCGCCGGGCTGTGCAAATCCACCGGGCTGGCGGTGCCCACCAGCCTCGCCTATCAGCGTGTGGAAGAACTGCTGCGCCTGAGCGGGCGCCACGCCGGTCATCGCTATCTGTTCGGGCTGATCGCAGCGGGCGGCCTGGCGTTCGATCTGGACGATGCCGCGGCGCGCGAACTGGCGGCGCAAGCGCAGGCCGTGGCGCGGCGTCTGGCCGATCTGGCCGAGGAATTGCTGTTCGACAACAGCTTCATCGACCGCCTCGAAGAAGTCGGCGTGATCGACGCCAAGGTGGCGCGACGCTACGGCTTGGTCGGTCCGGTGGGACGCGCCGCCGGCCATGTCAGCGACCTGCGCCGCGAGCAGCCCTACGCCGCCTACGCCGAATGCACGCCACGCGTGGCGCAGGCCGCGGAAGGCGACAACCTGGCGCGGCTGCGCGTGTTTCTGGACGAAGCCGCCGAGTCAGCGCGCTTGCTGTCGCTGCTGGCGACGCAACTGCCCGCCGGCGCCGTGCGCGACATATGCGCCACACGCGCCGGCGCCGGGCTGGGCTGGGCCGAAGCCCCGG
>JAJYXA010000101.1 GCA_021791235.1 Pseudomonadota bacterium | reverse complement strand
CAACTACTCAGACGGGTGGCTCGCCCATCAGCGGCCGCATCGCCGTCAACAGGCTGTTGAAGATGCGCGGGTGGGCCTTTTCCTGCTCGGCCAGCATCTGCTTCATCGCGTAGCGCTGCTGCGGCTTGGCGAAGCACGCCGGGCAGTTCTCGAAGATCACCGGCAGGCCGGCGTCGGCGGCGAAGGCGCGGGTCTGGCGTTCGCGCGCGTAGGCGAACGGCCGGATGATGCGCAGGTCGCCGGCATCGTTGAGGTAGTGCGGCGACATGGTCCTGAGCTTGCCGCCGAACAGCATCGACATCATCAGCGTTTCGGCGAGGTCGTCCAGATGCTGCGCCAGCGCGACGACGTTGCAGCCCTGCTCGCGTGCGACGCGGTAGAGGATGCCGCGCCGCATGCGCGAGCAATAGGCGCAGTATGAGTCGCTGTCCTTGGTCAGCGTCTTCTGCGCCTCTTCCAGAATCGGTTGCGACTCCAGGAAATAGGGCACGCCGAGCGCGGCCATGTAGGGCTTGAGCGGCGAGGGATCGAACTGGTCGGATTGCGGGTCGACCGTGCAGGCAAGCAGCTCGAATTTCACCGGGGCTTTCTGCTGCAGATGGTGCAGGGTATGCAGCAGCGACAGCGAATCCTTGCCGCCCGACAAGCCGAGCAGGATGCGGTCGCCTTCGCGGATCATGTGGAAGTCGCCGATGGCGCGTCCGGCCGCGGTCAAGAGCGAGCGGGAGGGTCTCACCCACCCTGTGTCCGTTCGTGCTGAGCCTGTCGAAGCATGGGCGGACACAGGGCCTTCGACGGGCCTGTCCTGAGCCTGGTCGAAGGGCTCAGGCCGAACGGCGCTTGGGTTCGATGTTTGGCTCATGCGGAAAACTGCAGCGCGTGCAGTTGCGCGTAGCGGCCCTTCCGGGCGATCAGGTCGGCGTGGCTGCCGACTTCGACGATGCGGCCGCCTTCCAGCACGACAATCCGATTGGCGCGTTCGATGGTGGAGAGGCGGTGCGCGATGACCAGCGTGGTGCGGTTCTCCATCAGCGTCTCCAGCGCGGCCTGCACGTGGCGCTCGGATTCGCTGTCCAGGGCGGACGTGGCTTCGTCGAGGATCAGGATGGGCGCGTTCTTGAGGATGGCGCGTGCTATTGCAATTCTTTGGCGCTGCCCGCCCGACAGCCGCATGCCGTTCTCGCCGATCAGCGTGTCCAGCCCGTCGGGCATGGCCTGGATGAAATCCCAGGCATGCGCGGCGATACAGGCGGTGCGGATCTCGTCGGGCGTGGCGTCGCGCTTGCTGCCGTAGGCGATGTTGTGCCCCAGCGTGTCGTTGAACAGCACCACGTCCTGCGATACCAGGGCGATGTGGCTGCGCAGGTTCTGCAGCCGGATGTCGTGGGTGTCGATGCCGTCGAGCTGGATCGAGCCGGAATCCGGGTCGTAGAAGCGCGGCACCAGATTGGCCAGCGTGGTCTTGCCCGAGCCCGAGGCGCCGACCAGCGCCACCGTTTCGCCGGGCGCGATGTCGAGCGTGATGCCGGCCAGCGCCGGCGTGGCTTTGCCGGGATAGGTGAGTGTCACGTCGCGCAGCGCCAGCCGCCCTTCGGTGCGGGGGAGGGTGCGGCTGCCGCTGTCGCGCTCGGCGTCTTCGTCGAGCATGGTGAAGATGGTCTCGGCGGCGGCCAGCCCGCGCTGCAGCTGGTCGTTGACCGAGGTGAGCCGTTTCAACGGCGCGAACAGCAGCAGCATGGCCATGAAGAAGGCGACGAAGCCGCCGACCGTGGTGGCGTTGTCGCTCGCCTGGTCGGCGGCGATGTAGACAATGACGGCGAGCGCAATCGCGGCGATCAGCTGGATCACGGGTTCGTACACCGCGTTGGCGGCGACGCGCTTCATCTCGAACAGCCGCGCCAGGTTGGCGGCCTGGCGGAAGCGCGTCTGCTCGTAGTCCTCGCCGCCATACAGCTTGACCACGCGATGTCCGCCCACCGCCTCGTCGACCACCTGGGTGATTTCGCCGATGTTCTGCTGCGCCTTGCGCGAGAGTCCGCGCAAGCGCTTGCTGGCAACGCGCACCACCCACAGCGTGAGCGGCACCAGCGCGAACACGATCAGGGTCAGCTTCCAGTTCAGCCACAGCAGATAGCCGAGCAGTCCCAGCACCGTCACCGTGTCGCGCACCAGCGTGGTGAGCGAACTGGTGGCCGATTGCGTCACCTGGGTGACGTTGAACGCCAGCTGCGCGATCAGCTGGCCGCTCGGGTTCTGGTCGAAGTAGCGCGTCGGCAGCGTCATCAGCTTGTCGAACATGGCCGCACGCAGATCCATCACCAGGCGGCTGCCCACCCAGGCCATGCAGTAGGTGCTGACGAAGCTGGTGATGCCGCGCACGATGAAGAGCCCGAGCAGCAGTATCGGCACCCAGCGGATGAAGGCCTGGTCCTTGGCGACGAAGCCCTTGTCCAGCAGCGGCTTGAATAGCGCGGGCAGCGCGGGTTCGGTGGCGGCGGTGAGGACCAGCGCGACGATGGACAGCGCGAACATGCGCCAGTAGGGCTTCACATAGCCGAGCAGGCGGACGTACAACTTATGGCTGTGGTCGGCAGGCGTCATGGCAGCAGGGAGGCGAGTCCGGGGAAGGTGAAGATGCCCGTGCTGTCGGGGAGGGCAGTGAGCAGTACCGACGCGCCGATGGCGGGTTCGCGCTTCACGCGTTCCTGAATCAGGTCCTGCGACGGGTTTTCGGGGTTTTCGGTCATGGGGCGGATAGTGAAAAGCCCCGCGATTGTAACGCGCCGCGCTTGGCCGGCGTCGATTCTGTCGGGATGGGCCCCTCGGTTCGGGGTTCCCGGCGGGGCGGCATTTTGTCGCCCATTCGCGGTCTGCAGCCGTGCCCTGAATGAGTCGTCGAGCGTAGAATACGCGCCATGTCGGAACCCATCGATCCGCGCCCGCGCGCACAGAACCAGTTGGAGCAGCACCTCAGCGAGGTGCAGCTGCTGCTCGCGCGCCAGCGGCGCGTCGAGACCCTGGTGCAGAAGCAGGACATGCCGCGCCACGAGCTGGTCGAAGGGCTGGTGCACCGCCAGCATCTGGTCGAAC
>JAJYXA010000529.1 GCA_021791235.1 Pseudomonadota bacterium | reverse complement strand
CGCCATGACGACGAACCGCCTGAGCTGGGCGCTGCTGCTATCGATCGCCCTGCACGCCGCCCTGCTGGCGAGTTTCGCGGCCAGAAACGAAGGGCGCGGCGGAATGACGGCGCAGACGCGGCGGCTGACCGTTCTGCTGGAGCAGCCCAAGCGTTTCGCACTCCCGGACCCGCTCCCGGCGGAGTCGCGGCAAGCCGCGACTCAATCCATGGCCGGCGGACAAGGCAGCGGCTCTACGCGCGGACTGCCAGTGCCGCTGACTCCGTTCGCGCCCGAATACCCGGAAGCTGCCTTGGCCCTGGGCATACCCGGCAGGGTCGAGGTTCTGGTCCGGGTCGATGAGTCGGGGCGGGTGGCCAGCGCGGTGGTGGTGCGCACGACCCTGGACGGCGTCTTCAACCGCTCCGCCTTGAAGGCGGTGCGCGAAACCCGCTTCGCGCCCGGCATGGTGGATGGCCGGCCGACCAAGGGCGTCTATCGTGCGGTCGTCCTGTACCGGCCGAAGTAGGCCGCGACGCTCAGGCCTCGTCCTCGGCGAAGACCTCCTTGGCGACGCGCATGCCGTCGATCGCCGCCGGCACCCCGCAATAGATCGCCGTCTGAAGAAAGACCTCGCGGATCTCGTCCTTGCTCAGCCCGTTGTTCAGGGCGCCGCGGACATGCAGCTTGATCTCGTGCGGCCGGTTGAAGTCGTCCGCCGCGGCGATCGACTTATCGACGTATTCGGCGCCCAACACCGCGCGCCGCACCAGCAATCCTGCTTCATAGCGTTTCTTGTCCATCGTTTTCCTCTTGGCGTAGGAATGGCGGGGCAGCTTTCTCCAGCGCTATTCCGCATCGGAATTCGAGTTGAATATTGGCGAATAACCCTTCATTTCGTATTCCGCGACGGACAGGATCCCGGCTGGAATCACCTTCATGAAGGGATAAACGTCTGCGGATTTGACCTGCAGGAACACCATCGAATTGTGGCAAACCGTGAAAGTCACGCCCTGTTTATGCAGTTCCTCCAGCAGCGGCGTCCAGTTGCTGTATTTCTGATTGAAGACATCTGCGGCCAGCACCGCCTTGCCGTAGAGAACGAAATGAATTTTATATTTGTAGCCTTTTGCCTTGAGATAGTTGATGACCAGGGCCGCGTTGGTCAGGGATTCCTTGAGCTGCAGTCCCGGTCGGCCCACCGCAAATAGAATTTTGACGGGTTGGTGTTGCTTGAAGAATCCCCCGTACGAAAGCCCGGGTTTGAGCGGGACATTGGGAATGCCTGGAAAATTGACGCTCTCCGCGGGGCTCGCCTGCCAGCATAGCGACAACAGGATCGCCAGCGCCAAGTAAATTCTCTTCACCGATCGTCTCCTCGTGGGTTGAAAGTTGATCAGAGGAACTCAATCCTCGTCGTCGTGCGCCTTGTGCTGCGCCACCAGCTTCTGCTGCAATCCCGCCGGCAGCGGCGCGTAGCGGGCGAACTCGACGTCGTAGCTGCCGTGGCCGCCGGTCAGCGACTTCAGGCGCGACTGATAGTCGGCCAGTTCGGCCAGCGGAATCTCGCCGTTGATCACGGTCATGCCGGCCCCGCGCGTACCGGTGCCGGTGACGTGGCCGCGGCGCGCGCGCAGGTCGCCGGTCAGGTCGCCGATCGCCGAGTCGAGCGCCGTCACCTCGATGCTGACGATGGGTTCGAGCACGATGGCCGCCGCCTCGCGGATCGCCTTCACCGTCGCGCGGCGTCCGGCGCTGACGAAGGCGACCTCCTTCGAGTCGACCGGATGGTGCTTGCCGTCATGGACCGTGACGCGCAGGTCGACCACCGGCTGGCCGCTGATCACCCCGGCGTCGAGCGCCTGGCGCACGCCCTTCTCCACCGCCGGGATGAACACGCCGGGGATGGTGCCGCCCTTGACCGCGTCGACGAACTCGAAGCCGGCGCCGCGCGGCAATGGCTCGATGCGCAGCGCCACTTCGCCGAACTGGCCGGCGCCGCCGGACTGCTTCTTGTGGCGGTACACGGCCTCGGCGCTCCTGGTGATGGTCTCGCGGTAGGGAATCGAGGGCGGGCTGGTGGCCAGCTCGAGCTTGTACTGGCTCGCCATCCTCTCCAGCTTGGCGCGCAGGTGCATCTCGCCCAGGCCGCGGATCACCGTCTCGTTGCCGCCCGGGTGGCGCTCGACGACGAAGCAGGGGTCTTCCAGTTCGAGCTTGTGCAGTACCTCGAACAGCCGCTGCTCGTCGCCGCGGCGCCGCGTCTCCACCGCCAGGCCCTGCATCGGCAGCGGGAATTCGAGCGGCTTGAGATGGATGTGGTCCTCGTCGTGGGAGTCGTGCAGCACGGCATCGAATTCGATCTCCTCGACCTTGGCCACGGCGCCCAACTCGCCCGCGACCAGGCTGTCGACCTCGACGTAGTCCTTGCCCTGCAGCCGGTAGAGGTGCGTGACCCTGAAGGCGCGCCGGCCCGAGCCGACGAACAGTTGCATGTCCCGCTTCACCGTGCCCTGATGCACGCGGAAGACGCCGACCTTGCCCATGTAAGGATCGGCGACGAGCTTGAAGACGTGGGCCAGCACGTGCAGATCCGGATCCGGCACGGCGCGGAATGCCTCGGCCGGCCCGCCCGGTTCGCCTCGGTAGAAGGGCGGCGGGTTGCCCTCGGTCGGATCGGGCGCGAGTGTCGCCAGCAGTTGCAGCAGTTCGTCGATGCCGGCCCCGGTCTTGGCCGACACGAACATCACCGGGACCAGATGGCCTGCGGCCAGCGCCCGCTCGAACGGCGCGTGCAGCTCCCCGACGCTGGGGTCCTTGCCGTCGTCGAGGTAACGCGCCAGCAGGGTCTCGTCCTCCTCGACGATCTGGTCGATCAGGGCGCGGTGGGCGGCGGCGATGGATTCGAAATCGGCGTCGCCGGAATCGTGCCCGAGCACCTCGACGACGTCGTGGCGCTGGTGCGCCGGCAGATCGAGCAGCATGCATTCCTTGCCGAAGCGCGCGCGGATCTCGCCCACCAGGGCGGACAGATCGACGTTGTCGGCGTCGATCTTGTTGATCACGATCATCCGGCACAGGCCGCGCGCGGCCGACCACTTCATCATCCGCTCG
>JAJYXA010000506.1 GCA_021791235.1 Pseudomonadota bacterium | reverse complement strand
GGCGAAGGCCTGCTGCTCGGGGTCGACAGGAGAGAACGGGTCGAGGAAGCCCTTGTTTTCGCCGGCGGTGAGCAGGCGGCGTTCGACGCCGAGCTTCTCCATGCTTTTGGTGAAGCCGAAGCCGTCCATCAGCACGCCGATGGAGCCGACGATGCTGGCCTTGTCGACGAAGATCTTGTCGGCGCCGGCGGCGACGTAATAGCCGCCCGACGCGCAGATGTCGTCGACCACGACGTACAGCGGGGTTTTCGGATGAAGTGCGCGCAGGCGCCTGATCTCGTCGTAGATCTGCCCGGCCTGCACCGGGCTGCCGCCGGGGCTGTTGATGCGCAGGATCACACCCTTGGTCTTCTTGTCCTTGAACGCGCCCTGCAGGCTGTCGATGACCGAGTCGGCGCTGGCTTCGTCGGAGGCGATCACGCCCTGCAGGTCGACCAGCGCGGTGTGTTCCTTGGGAATCGCGACGCCGTCGCCACCGAACCAGCCGGCGGCCAGAAACAGCACGATGAAGAGATACAAAAAGCCGAGCGTCTTGAACAGGATGCTCCAGTGGCGGCTGCGGCGCTGTTCCTGGATCGCGGACAGCGCCAGTTTTTCAAGGACGTCGCGTTCCCAGTTTGCCGGGGGCGATTTTTCCGGTTCACTCATTGTTGTTCTTCCATCAGGCTGTTTCTAAGAGATACACGTGGCCGTCGCGTTCGACGACCGGGACAGGGATCAGGCCGCGCCCGGCGCAGCGTCCGCCCACGCACTGGCCGCTCGCGGGATGGTAGAGCGCGCCGTGGGTGGAACAGATCAAGTATAGCCGCGAGTCGTCGAAGAATTCCCCCTCCTGCCAGTCGAGTTCCACCGGCACGTGGCCGCACCGGTTGAGGAAGGCGCGCGGCCGGCCGTCGAAGCGCACCACGAAGGCAGGCTGCGGCTGGCCGAAGCGGTTCAGTTCGAAGCGCACGCCGCGTCCCAGTTCGGCCAGTTCGCCCGCGGCGCAGATCAGGCGTTCACGCTCAGCCATGCGTAGACCTCGTCGAAACTGTCCATCAGGGCCAGTGGCGCGTGCGGATGCAGGTCGCCCGCCTCGTGCGCGCCATAGGTCACGCCGAGGCTGGCGACGCCGGCATTCGACGCCATCAGGAGATCGTGGCTGGTGTCGCCGATCACCAGGGTGCGGGCAGGGTCGGCGTCGAGTTCGGCAATCAGCTCCAGCACCATCGCCGGGTGCGGCTTGGAGTGCGTCTGGTCGGCGCAGCGGGTGGCGGCAAACCACGATCCCAGCCCGCTGGCTTCGAGCGCGCGGGCGAGGCCCTGGCGGCTCTTGCCGGTCGCCACCGCAAGCTGGAAGCCGCTGGCGTGCAACTGGCCGATCCCGCTTGCCACGCTGTCGAAGAGCGGAATCTGGTCGTCGCGCCCCAGGTAATGGTGGCGGTAACGCTCGACCAGGCGCGGGTAGTCGCCGGCCGGCAGGTCCGGCAGCAGGGTCTGCAGCGCCTGCACGAGGCCCAGGCCGATGATCCGGCGCGACGCACGCTCGCTGGGTGCGGCGAGGCCGATGTCCTCGCAGGCGCGCTGGATCGAATCGACGATCACCCCGGCGGAATCCATCAGGGTGCCGTCCCAGTCGAAAATCAGTAAATCAAACTGCTTGGGCATCTAAAGTTTCCAAAAATTTAGTCAGTTCGGCGGGCAGCGGCGCTTCGATCAGCATGCGCTCGCCCGAAACGGGATGATCGAACACGAGTTTGGCGGCATGCAGGAACATGCGCTTCAGCCCCTGCCTGGCCAGCCGCCTGTTGAGTTCGAAATCGCCGTATTTGTCGTCCCCCGCAATCGGGAACCCCAGATGCGAGGTGTGCACGCGAATCTGATGGGTGCGCCCGGTTTTCAGTTCCGCTTCCAGCAGGGTGAAATCGGCGAAGCTTTGCAGGCGGCGGAAAATGGTGTGCGCAGTCTGCCCCTCGTCGCGCACCGTGACGCGCTTTTCGCCGTCGTCGGTGACTCTTTTATGTAAAGGCAGCTTCACGTGCTGCACCGGATTCGGCCAGCGCCCGGCCACCAGCGTCAGATAGCGTTTCTCGATCCTGCCGTCGCGCATCGCGGCGTGCAGCCCGACCAGCGCGCGCCGCTTCAGCGCGACCAGAAGCACCCCCGAGGTTTCGCGGTCGAGCCGGTGCACCAGTTCCATGGTGCGGCATTCCGGCAGTTCCAGCCGCAATTGCTCGATCACCCCGCGCGAAATGCCGCTGCCGCCGTGCACCGCCATGCCGGACGGCTTGTTCAGCGCAATCAGGGCGTCGTCGCGATAGAGAATATGCGGCAGCAGCCGGATTCCCCCTTGCGGCAGATGGGTGGCGGGGGTGATGACCGGCGTGGCCACCCGAACCGGCGGAATGCGCACTTCGTCGCCCAGCTTCAACCGGTAGCCGACATCGACCCGGCCGCCGTTGACCCGCACCTCGCCGCCGCGCACCAGCTTGTAGATGCGGCTTTTCGGCACGCCCTTCAGCCGCGCCATGAGAAAATTGTCCAGCCGCTGGTTGTCGACGCTGTCGTCGATCTTCAGCCGCCGGACCGAATCTTTCTCTAAGTCATTCTTTTTCATATACACTACCGCAGGTTCAGGCCGAATTTTGCCTGACCTATTTGCCCGGCAGGATTGCCGGTCAATTTTAGAGATCACGCCGGTTACCACGCTCACCGGCCGCCGCCTGCCCGGCCCGTCTGGATTCCTGCCGCACAGCCACCATTCAAGCTGGCGCGATCAGTCGAAACCACCCGCCCCGCCAGTCGGCAAAGCAGCGATGTTATCAATGACGCGACAACAAGCATACGAAATATGTGTTCACGCCGAGGCGCAGCTTCCGGCGGGAACCGGAAAGACCGCTCCGGCTTTGCCGGCGACACTCTCCAGGAACAGGACACCTTTGCCCCATGCCATTTCACCCAACCCAACCCGTGATCGCATGAGCCGCTGACACCAAGCGGCAGTCTGGCCTGTCCCGTATGCACGCGCGCGGGAGTAAACAATGAAGCGCATGCTTTTCAACGCAACCCAGGCGGAAGAACTCCGGGTTGCCATCGTCGACGGACAGAAGCTCGTCGACCTT
>JAJYXA010000095.1 GCA_021791235.1 Pseudomonadota bacterium | reverse complement strand
TCGCCGATGGTGACCGGGAACAGCTTGTCGCGGTGCAGGTAGGCGCCGGCCATTGCAAAGTGCTGCCCTTGGCCGAGCGGGCCGGCAGGGGCCAGCAGGCCGGGGATCGCGCCCGACAGGTGGCCCAGCAGGCCGTGGCGCTCGCGGAAGCGCGCGCGCATCTCGGCGACGGTGCGGATGCCCATGTCCTCCAGCGAGGTGTCGAGGAACATCGCCGAATAGAAGCCGGGCGCGTGGTGGCCGACCTCGGTCACCATGTTGCGGTGGCCGAGCAGGTGCAGCGC
Source organism: Pseudomonadota bacterium (assembly GCA_021791235.1). The sequence goes on along the minus strand of JAJYXA010000095.1, from coordinate 2,825 downwards.
GGCGACGGCGTCGGCGCTGGAGGCGAAGCCGCCGGGGTGGCCGGAGGACTTGCTGCCGGTGACTTGCAGGGTCAGGTAGCGCAGCGCGTCGGCGGCGAGCAGGGTCTGGTAGATCGCAGCCTCGCTGGTCGCGTCGGGCAGCGAGGGCTGCTCGGGGCCGAGGAGCGGCGCGGCACCCAGCCGGTCGATTTCGGGAAAGCTGTCGGCGAAATACTGGATGCCCTCGCAGAAGGCGGGGAGGGTCTGCGGGGTGGACTGCATTTGGGCGCTCATGGTGGATCCTTTCACAATATGAAAATGTTTCACATGATGTGAAACGATAGTCGTATTGAAGCAGTAAACTGCACTCGCTTTCACATTGCGTGGTAAATTTTCACTTTATGAAAAATATCAGCTCCTCCATCCAGGTACTCGACCGCGCCATGGCGCTGGTCGGCGTTCTCTCCCGTGCGCCCGGCCCGGTCAGCCTCACGCGGCTTGCCGAGCAGGCCGGCCTGCATACTGCCAGCGCGCATCGCATCCTCGGTGCGCTGATGGCGCACGGCCTGATCGAGAAAAGCAGAGCCGGCGAATACGATCTGGGCGTGCGTTGGCTGGAAGTGGGCAATCGCTTACGTGCACGGCTCAACATCCGCCAGCTAGCCATGCCTGCCATGCAGCGGCTCGCCGAACTGACCGGGGAGACGGTCAATCTGATCGTGCGGCGCGGCGACGAGGCGGTCTATGTGGAGCGCGTGTCGGGCGGGCAGACGCTGATCCAGGTGGTGCAGGTGGTCGGCGCACACGCGCCGCTGCACGTCACCGCGGTCGGCAAGATCTTCCTGGCCGAGGACAGTGCCAGTGGCGTGATGGGCTACGCCGAGCGCACCGGTCTGCCCGCCTACACGGCGAATACCCTGACCACCTTGGAACGTCTGTCGGCCGAACTGGAAACGATCCGCCGCGCCCAGCTCGCCTACGACCGCGAGGAAGCCGAACTGGGGGTGGCGTGCATCGGCGCGCCGGTGCGCGACGCCGAAGGCAAGCTGGTCGCCGGCCTGTCGATCTCGGCGCCGGCCGACCGTCACAAGCCTGGCTGGGCCGAGGCACTGCAGAAAGCGGCCGCTCAGACCGGCGCTGCGCTCGGTTATCAGGCTGGGTCCTGAGGCAGGGACAGGATCAACCCATCATGTCGCGGGCCAGAGGGGTGTGACTGCGCGTCGGGGAATTTTACAAACCAGATGGGCGCACGTCGCGGCGGCCAGAGGTCTGGCTGGCCGGCGGCGTTTAACCTGTTGTATTGAAAGAGAATTCATAAATCCTGTGTCCGCGGTGGCACAGTAAATGCTTATTGTGGGGCATGCACGGTCAGCCGAAACCTGTCGAGGGGTTCAGCCAGGCCAGGTCAACACAAAAGAAAACGAAAGCGGAGAAAAAATGAAATTAACCCTGAACAAACTGGGCGTGGCGATCGCGCTCGCAACGGGCATGGCGTCGGCACAGGCCGCCTATATCGAATCGGGGGATGCCTCGAATGTCCTGGCCTCGGCCCAACTGGCGACGGACATGACGATCCAGGGCGCGATCGGCCAGGGCGACGGAGGCGACGTCTACAAACTGGTGTTCGGGTCCGCCGGCACCCTGACCATCCTGGCCACGAGCAGCCAGATTGACACCAACATCGGCCTGTTCGATGCGGGCTTCAACGCGCTGGCCGGGGATGACGATTCGGGCGGCGGCCTGAATTCGCTGCTCAGCTACGCCATCGGCGCTGGCACCTATTACATCGGCATCGGCGACTACGCCATGTATGCGGTCAATGCCAGCAACCAGGGCTGGTTCATGGATGGTCTTGCGCCCGCCGGATTCGGTGTCGTAACGAATATCGAGAACCAGACATCAATCTCGACTGGCGACTACACCCTGTCCTTGTCCCTGCGGAACAATGCGGTCCCGGAGCCTGCCACCTTAGGTCTGCTGGGGCTCGGCCTGCTCGGCATGGGCATGATACGTCGCAAGGCGGCCTGAGAATTTTCATTCCGTTTGACTGACAGCCGAAACAACAGGCCCGGCCTCGCCGTCGGGCTTTTTTCATGGGGTGCGCGGATGAGCGCGGCGGTTGTGCCGGGACCCGGTCCCGAAACCGTGCAGAACATCTCCCAATGCGCAGCCCTGAGCGTTCCCCGGCGCAGCCGCTTGCCGTGCGCCGTTTTTATTGGCACTGTGCGGCCATGACTGCCACCCCTGCGCCTTTCGCCATTACCCGCTATCAGATCGCTGCCTGGCTGATGATGGCGGCCGGATTGACGTTTGCCCTGATCTTTCACCTGCTCCCGGCGCTGCTGGCGGGATTGCTGGTGGTCCAGCTGGTGCACCTGCTGGCGCCGCGTTTCGTCATCGGTCGCCTCAACCATAACTGGGCCAAGGTGCTGGTGGTGTCGCTCATCACGCTGATCGTGCTCGGTGCACTGGGCGGGTTTACCGCCGGGGCGATTGTGTACCTGCGGGCCGAAGGGAGCGTGACGGGGCTGCTGACGAAGATGGCCGAGATCATCGACAACTCGCGCGGGCTGCTGCCGCAGTGGGCGGCATCGTGGCTGCCGCAGGGCGATGAGTCGGTCATCCGTGCAGGTCTGGTCGAATGGCTGCGCAACCACGCACTGGAAATCCGCAAGCTCAGCGGCGACGTCGGACATACGCTGCTGCATTTCATGCTCGGACTCATGATCGGCAGCCTCATCGCACTGCGCGAGGCGATCCCGCACCAGACGCTGGCGCCGTTGGCGCAAGCGCTGAGCTAGCGCGCACACCGTCTGGGCGAGGCCTTCCGCCGGGTGGTATTTGCG
>JAJYXA010000521.1 GCA_021791235.1 Pseudomonadota bacterium | reverse complement strand
GACGCCAAAATCAACGGCCGCATCATCTCGGCCTACGGCGGGCTGTCCGACAGCGGCCGCTACCAGACCGTGGTGATCAACCGCGGCAGCCGCGACGGTCTGGAGCCCGGCCACGTGCTGTCGGTGTTTCGCGAAGGCCAGGCGGTGACGCTCACCCGCGACGAAAAGGACCGCATGACCTGGGTCAACGAAAAATCCGCGGGCGTTCCCAGCGGCGGTGCCTGGCTCTACAACGACGTGCGCTGCCTGAAGGAAAACGGCAAGGTCACCTACGACCAGGCCGCGGACGTGCGCAACAGCTTCCGCAGCACCTGCCTCAACGCCAGCAGCGACCGCGCCGTCAAGCTGCCCGACGCCCGCAGCGGCCTGGTGATGGTCTACCGCGTGTATGACCGCGTGTCGTATGCCCTCATCATGCAGTCCGATGGGCCGGTCTACCTGCTCGACGCGGTTAAAAATCCCTGAGCGCGCCCGCCTCCGGAAAACGCCGCACACGTGCTTGACGCCTGGCTGCACCTCGCTCTTGCGCCGGGCGTCGGCAACACCAGCCTGATCCGCCTGCTGACGGCCTTCGGTTCCCCGGAGGCCGTTTTGGCATCCGGCCGCAGCGCGCTGGCGGCGCACCTGTCCCCGGCACAGTGCGACGCGTTGCAGGCCGAACCCGATAGCGCCCAGATCGAGGCCGCGCACACCTGGCTCGCCCAGCCCGGCAACAGCCTGATGACGCTGGCGGACGAGGACTACCCGAAGACCCTGCTGGAAATCGCCGACCCGCCCGCCGTGCTGTACTGCAAAGGCCGGCGCAGCCTGTTGAGCCAGCCCGGCCTCGGCATCGTCGGCAGCCGCAACGCCACGCCGCAGGGGGTGCGCGACGCCGAAGCCTTCGCCCACGCGCTGTCCGACGCCGGGCTCACCATCGTCAGCGGGCTTGCGCTCGGCATCGACGCGGCGGCGCACCGCGGCGGGCTGGCCGGCGCCGGTTCGAGCGTGGCCATCGTCGGCACCGGGCTCGACCGCATCTATCCCGCGCGCAACAAGGCGCTGGCGCACCGGCTGGCGGAAAACGGGCTGATCGTGTCGGAATTCGCGCTCGGCACGCCGCCGCTGCCCGGGCACTTTCCGCGCCGCAACCGGCTCATCAGCGGTCTCTCCCGCGGCGTGCTGGTGGTGGAGGCCGCCCCCGACAGCGGCTCGCTGATCACGGCGCGGGTGGCCGCCGAACAGGGGCGCGAGGTGTTCGCCATTCCCGGTTCGATCCATTCGCCGCTTTCGCGCGGCTGCCACGCGCTGATCAAGCAGGGCGCCAAGCTGGTCGAATCCGCCGCCGACATTCTCGACGAACTGGCCTGGCAGCAGCGGCTGGCTCCGCCGGAGCTGCGCCAAGACCGCCCGCAGGGCGAGTGTCTGGCGGCGTACCCCTCGCGGGTGCTGGTCGAAGCCCGGTCCGACCCGGTGCTGGATGCGCTGGACGGGGCGCCGAGCGGCCTCGATACCTTGGCACAAAGAACCGGGTTGACGCTGGAAGCGCTTTCGGCGAAGCTGTTGACGCTTGAACTGGACGGGCGAATCGCATCCTTGCCCGGCGGGCGCTACCAAAAAATCCACTGACCCTATGCTCGACATCCTGGTTTACCTCTACGAAAGCTTCCGCATGGCGGAGCTGGCGCCCGACCGCGACGCGCTGGAAAAACGCCTGTTTGCCGCCGGCTTCGAGGAAGCCGACATCAACGCCGCGCTCGACTGGTACGCCAACCTCTCCGGCTGCGCCAGCCACGAACGGCTTGCCCTGGCCTATACCCGCCATTACGCGCCCGAAGAGTTGGAGCGCCTGAACGACGCCTGCCGGGCCGAGCTGGCCTATCTGGTCGGCGCCGAAATTCTCGACCCCGAATCGCGCGAATGGGTGATTTCCGGGCTGATGGCGCTGGGCGGCGAGGACATCGAGCCCGACCATGTGCGCTGGATGACGCTGATCGTGCTGTGGAGCCGCGGGCTGATCGAACATTTCACGCACTTGGAAGACATGCTGCTGAACCACGAGCCGGGACGTCTACATTAAGGAAATGCCGAACAAGTCCACTTTGTCATTCCGGCGAACGCCGGAATCCAGCCAAATCAAGCATCTGGACCCCGGCATTCGCCGGGGTGACGACTTGTTCAGTGCTTCTCCAAATTAAACAACCATGTCCAAGCTCGTTATCGTCGAATCGCCGTCGAAATCCAAATCGCTGAAAAAATACCTCGGCGCCGACTACGACATCCTCGCCAGCTACGGCCACGTGCGCGACCTGGAGCCGAAGACCGGCGCGGTCGATACTGAAAATTTCAGCATGAAATACCAGATCATCGAGCGCAACGCCAGGCACGTCGAGGCCATCGTCAAGGCCGCCAGGAAGGCCGACGAAATCCTGCTGGCCACCGACCCGGACCGCGAAGGCGAGGCGATTTCCTGGCACATCAGCGAAATCCTCAAGGAGCGCCGTGTCAAGACGCCGATGAAGCGGGTGGCCTTCTACGAAATCACCGAATCCGCCATCCAGGATGCCGTGCGCCATCCGCGCGAGATCGCGTCCGACCTCGTCGATGCCCAGCAGGCGCGGCGCGCGCTGGACTACCTGGTCGGCTTCAACCTGTCGCCGCTGCTGTGGAAGAAGATCAGCCCCGGTCTCTCCGCCGGCCGCGTGCAGTCGCCCGCGCTGCGCATGATCGTCGAGCGCGAGGAGGAGATCGAAGCCTTCGTGCCGCGCGAATACTGGACGCTGCACCTCGATTCCCACAAGAACAACCAGCCGTTCACCGCCAGGCTCACCCACTTCAAGGGCGAAAAGCTCGAACAGTTCTCGGTCGAGCACGAAGCACGCAGTAAGGAATGGCTGGCGACGCTGGAATCCAAAGACGCCCGCGTCATGCGCATCGAGAAGAAGCGCCGCGCCCGCCACCCCGGCGCCCCGTTCACCACCTCGACCCTGCAGCAGGCCGGGGTGCGCCAGCTCGGCATGACCACCGACCGCGTGATGCGCACCGCCCAGCAGCTGTACGAGGGAATCGGCCTCGGCGAAGGCCCGGTCGGCCTCATCACCTACATGCGGACCGACTCGGTCAACCTGGCGCAGGAAGCCATCACCGACATCCGCAAGTATGTGGGCGCCAACTTCGACAAGGCATTCCTGCCGCCGGGCGCGCTGCACTACAAAGCCAAGACCAAGAACGCGCAGGAGGCCCACGAGGCGGTGCGCCCGACCTCGGTGACGCGCACGCCCGAGGCGGTGAAACCGTTTCTCACGCACGACCAGGCCCGCCTCTACGAACTGATCTGGAAGCGCACCGTCGCCTGCCAGATGACGCCGGCGCAGTTCGACACCGTCGCCGCCGACATCACGGTGGGCGAGGGCACCTTCCGCGCCACCGGCCAGACCCTGGCGTTCGCCGGCTTCCTCGCGGTGTACCAGGACGACGAGGAAGAGGAGGGCGAGTCCAAATTGCCCGCGCTCGTCGAAGGCGAAACCCTGCCGGTCGACCGGCTCTACGGCGAGCAGCACTTCACCCAGCCGCCGCCGCGCTACACCGAGGCGAGCCTGGTGAAGGCGCTGGAGGAATACGGCATCGGCCGCCCGTCCACCTACGCCAGCATCATTTCCACCCTGCAGGACCGCGAGTACGTGGTGCTGGAGAAAAAGCGCTTCCAGCCGACCGACGTCGGCCGCCTGGTCAACTGCTTCCTCACCCGCCATTTCAGCCATTACGTCGACTACGACTTCACCGCCAAACTGGAAGACCGGCTCGACGACGTCTCCAACGGCAAGCGGGTGTGGACGCGGCTGCTGGGCGAATTCTGGAAGGAATTCGACGGCGACCTGAAGGCCAAGCAGGACGTCGAGCGCGGCTGCCCGATCACAGACGCCTGCCCCAAGTGCGGCAAACCGCTGTTCATGCAGGCGAGCAAGCGCGGCCTCTTCATCGGCTGTTCCGGCTATCCGGAATGCGATTACACGCGGCCGCTGCATGCCGCCACCGCCGAGGGCGACAATATTCTGGGCAAGGATCCGGCGACCGGTCTCGACGTCAAGCTGCTGTCCGGCCGCTACGGCCCCTACGTGCAGATCGGCGACATGCCGGAGGACAAGAAGGCGCCGAAGCCGCGCCGCGCCTCGTGGCCGAAGGACATCCCGCTGGAAAACGCGACGCTGGAACTGGCGCTGAAATTCCTCTCGCTGCCGCGCGAAGTGGGCCACCACCCGGTCACCGGCCTGCCCATCGTCGCCAACAACGGCCGCTTCGGCCCCTATCTGCTGCACGACGGCAAGTTCAGGTCCATCCCCAGGACCGACAGCGTGTACGAAATCGACCTTGCGCGCGCGCTCGAAGTGCTGGCGATGGAGCGCGCCCCGCGCGGCGCCGACTCGGCCGCCTCGGTGCTGAAGAACCTGGGCCCGCACCCGGAGGACGGCAAGGACATCACCGTGCGCAGCGGCCGCTACGGCCCCTACGTCAAGCACGGCAGCACCAACGCCACGCTGCCGAAGGACATCACGCCGGAAGAGATCACGCTGGACGAGGCGCTCGGGCTGATCGCCGCGCGCGTGGCCAAAGGACCGGCCAAAAAGCCGGCGAGGAAGGCCGCGGCCAAACCGGCAGCGGCGAAGAAAGCGAAAGCCGCCGGCGCGACCGTAGCGAAGAAGCCCGCCGCGAAAAAAGCAGCCACCAAGAAAGCCCCCGCCAAGCCCACCACCAAAAAGCCGGCCAGCAAAAAAGCCGCTGCATGAGCGCGCCCCCCAGCCTGCTCATGGTCAGCGCCTTCATCGGCACGGCCGGCTACAAGAAGCTGTATCAGGAACTGGGCTACGCCGCCGTCACCGAATGGTCGGAGCGCCGCGCCATCAGCCTGGTGCGCAAGTCCCCGCCTGCCGTCATCGTGGCGGATTTTTACCACCAGACGGATTTCCGCGACCGCCTGTCCAACCTGGAATCCCTGCTGGCCACGGCGCAAAGCGCGCCCGGCACCCGCATCCTGGTCTTCTACGAAGCCGCCCACCAGGCCGCGCTCGACAAGGTCCGCGCCCGCCTGCGAATCGATGCCGCGCTGACGCTGCCCGTGCAGGAAGAGCAGTTGCGCGCCATTCTGCAGGCCTGGCGGGAAAACACGCCCGCATCGGCTTGATGCGAAATCCGGCTTTCCGGGGACGGGCGCCGTTTTAAGGAAGCTCGAACAAGCCGTCGTCACCCCGGCGAATGCCGGGGTCCAGATAGCCAAAAAGACGTGATCGCATCTATTGTAAATGGCTCGCCGATTTCCCTGCCAATAAAGATGCCATCACATCTTTATCGTTGCGCATTATTCTTCCTCGTCTAAAATAGATGCTCTCGCATATATTTGACTGGCGCCATGCACATCCCTATCAAGTCCCCCAAAGACCTCGGCCTCATCATCCGGGCGAGCCGGCGCATACAAAAACTCCGCCTGGATGACGTGTCCGGCAGCGCCGGCGTTGGCCATGTATTCACGCGCGACGTGGAGCACGGCAAGGAAACCGTTCAACTCGGGCGCGTCATGAAGCTGCTTGAGGAACTGGGCATCGAGCTGCTTGCCGACATGCCCGACGAAGCCATGGCGGAGCTTGCCCGCCTTCAGGCAACCGGGCTGCGCCCGCTCAAGCGGCGCGCCGACCGGGCGTCGGCCATGGACGGCGAGAAATGACCGACCGCGAGCTTGAAGTATCGACCAACGGTCGCGTCATCGGCCGTCTGCGCGAAGCGGCCAACATGTGGGAATTCGCCTATGCGCCGGCATGGTCGTCGGCCGAAAGCGCGTTCGATCTTTCGCCGGCGCTGCCCCGCAGCCAGCCCGTGCACACCGATGGCGGGTCGAGCCGGCCGGTTCAGTGGTACTTCGACAACCTGCTGCCGGAAGAAAACCTGCGCATGGTCCTGGCAAAGGAGGCGAGGATCGAGGCGGAGGACGCTTTCGGGCTGCTGGCCCACTTCGGCGCCGAATCGGCCGGATCGCTGGATCTTCGCGTGCCCGACACGCCGGCCAATACGGCGCGTGGCTTGCGCTCCCTGACGCTGAAGGCCCTTGGCCGGCGTATCGAAAACCTGCCGCGGGACTCGCTGCTGAAGGACGCCCCCAAGCGCATGTCGCTCGCCGGCGCCCAGCACAAGATGCTCGTGGTCCTGAAGGATGGCGAGCTGTTCGAGCCCGTTGGCGACACCCCGTCCACCCACATCCTGAAGCCGAACCACGTTTCGGATGACTATCGGGCCTCCGTGATGAACGAATACTTCATCATGCGGCTTGCCAAAGCGGTCGGGCTCGACGTGCCGGCTGTGCACAAGCGCTACGTCCCGCAGCCGATCTACATCGTCGACCGCTTCGACCGCACGGGGAACGACCAGGTGGCGCGCATCCACGTCATCGATACCTGCCAGTTGCTGAACAAGTCGCGCGCGTTCAAATACACGGCCGCCAACATCGATGCGCTGTCGGCTGCGATCGGCCATTGCCGGGCCAAGGCCGCTGCACGCCTTCAGCTGTATCGCTGGACGGTCTTCAACGCGCTCGTCGGCAACGGCGATAACCACCTGAAGAACCTCTCCTTCATCGTAAAGCCCGAAGGCATCAACGTCGCGCCGGCCTACGACCTGTTGAGCACAGCGGTTTACTCGACCCGTGCCATGGCCAATGAAAGGGCAAGCTGGCCAAACGTCGAGCTTGCCATGGCTCTCGGCGACGCCAGGACGTTCGCAGGCGTCACCCGCAACCATCTTCTCGATGCCGGCAATGCGCTCGGGTTGGCCACGCCGACCGCCGAGCGAGAGCTGGACCGCATGCTGCGCGAGCTCCCCATCGAGGCGGCGCGCCTATCCGAAGTCATCGAGGCCGAATCCCAAGCCGAGGCCGCCGCGTGCCCCTATCCCGAACGGGCCGCCGCCAACCTCGCAGGCGAAATGCGCGTGGTGCGCGCCATCGTCCATGTCGTTCTGCACGATATGACTGCGCGGGTTTCGGGTTGAAGCGGAGGCACAACGGGGCGGAAGAGGGTACTGCGACGCACCAACTGCTGGAAGAGCTACAAATCCGCCGTATGGCGGTCCAAGCGGGGTGGAAGAAACGTCTATTGGTTCCGCAGCGGGTTTCCGGAATAGAAGGAAGCGGGGGCTGCCGATCATCGCCGGGAAAGATCGACTCAGGCGATCCCGTTATCCTTGTACTCGCTGCGGTATTCGCCAGCCCGGTTGTACAGGCTGGCCCAGGTGCGCTGGTGCAGGATTTGAAGTAGGTTTCGTCGGAACGGGTGGCCGCTTGCAGTTCGGCGATGAAAACTGGTAGGCCTGTTGCAGCAGGGCCTTCTTCGATTTCGTGCAGCAGATCGGTTTCGGTTATTCCCAAGCCGTTCTTGGGGGTATCCTTCTTCCTCCAAAAGTTAACCCGCCGGTTTGGGGAACGCTGACTGGAGCCTTGAGCCGAGTCGCCAAGCCGCGCCCCCTTCAGTTGTAGTTGCGGCCAGGTCTTTTTTGCAGATACCAAAGCTCTAAATCTGACAAAACCACCGAGCCTGTTTTTCAGTAACCCATTGTTTATAAGTGTTCTGTTCGCTGTTTTTTGCGGATAGCCAGTTATATTTTTGCAGATAATGTGTCAGACTGTTTGGGTTCTTGTTTGGGAATACGGACATGCTTGCCTTCCATCACCATGATCTTTGCCTGCTGAACCCCGCGTTCGACTCCCCGCTGGTCGATGTGGTGACCGAGCTGGAGCATCTGCGGCGCCTGCAACTCGGTGGCAGCACCCCGGCGCCGGTCTTCTTCCAACTCAAGCACATCTTCCACATGCTGGAGAGCCTGGGGTCGGCGCGCATCGAGGGCAATCACACCACGCTGGCCGACTACGTAGAAAGCCGGCTGGAAGCGCAGCCCGCCACGCCGAGCGATCAACTGCGCGAGATGGCCAACATCGAGGAAGCCATGAGCTTCATCGAAGCGCACTTCGAGCAGGGACAGGAGGTAACCGAGCACTTCGTGCGCGAGCTGCATGCCATGACGGTGCACGGGCTGATGCGCGAGGGGGACGCCACGCCCGGCGCCTATCGGCAGAACCCCGTCCACATTTCGCAGTCGCAGCACCTGCCGCCCGAGGCGGTGGCAGTGCCGCAGTACATGAACGAGTTGGTCCGCTTCATCAACCAGCCGGACCCGGCGAAGTACGACCTCATCAAAGTGGCCTTGGCGCACCATCGTTTCGCATGGATTCACCCCTTCGGCAATGGCAATGGCCGGGTGGTGCGGCTGCTGACCTACATGCTGCTCATCAAATACGGCTTCAATGTGAAGGCCGGGGGCCGGGTGCTGAACCCCACCGCCGTGTTCTGCAACGACCGCGACCGGTACTACGCCATGCTGGGGCAGGCCGACACCGGGACGCCGGAAGGGCGCGAGGCCTGGTGCGTGTACGTGCTGAGCGGCATGCTGGACGAGTTGCGCAAGGTAGACCGGCTGACGGATGTGGGCTATCTCATCGAACGCATCCTGACCCCGGCCCTGCATTACGCGCGGGAGCGCGAACTGGTGACACAGATGGAGGAGCAGGTGCTGCTGGCGACAGCCCGGCTGGGTGTTGCCAAGGCCAGCGATCTGAAGGATGCCATGCTTCACCTGGACGAACGGCAGCGCACTTATCAAATTCGCAAGCTGGTGGATCGAGGAATGCTGGCGCCCATCCGCGAAGGCGCGCGACAGTATACGGTCGGTTTCGCCAACAACTTCCTGATCCGCGGGGTCATCCGGGCGCTGTCCGAAGAGGGTTTCATTCCGGACACTTTGAACCAGCGGCGGTAAGGCAGGACCGTGGCCATGCTGGAGACGGGGGTAGGGACCACGACGCCTTGCCATGTCCTCTCCGCAGACATCGGCGCAACTCGAAGCCAATCAACCCCGAGCCTAACGGCTGGCACTCGGCCATCACTGCCGTCCGACCAATTGTGATCCTGGCCCCTTTTTCCTTCACCAAGCGGCTTGCTGCCACCAGCCATACGATGGCGCTCGAAGCCCAGGGCATCGAGAAGGGCGATGAAAGCGAGCAGCTCAAGCGCCTTGTCCGCCAGATCATCGAGAAAGCCGGTTCCGGGCTGTGGGAGGAAGAATCATGACCGACCCCCTGTTCGACCAGGATGATGCCGCCACGCCGCTGACGCCGGAAGAACGGGAAGGTCTGATCCCGTCTTACATCACGCTGCGCCACGAGCTGAATGAAGCGGAACAGGCGAACATTCTGGAGGCCGAGGAATGGGCTTTCGCACACAAGCGCGATGTACTCGATGAGAAGCTCCTGAAAGGTCTGCACAAGCGGATGTTTGGCCGGGTCTGGCGCTGGGCCGGAGAATTCCGTCAGACAGAGCGCAATATCGGGGTTGCTCCCCATCGTATCGGCGTCGACCTGCGAAACTTGCTGGATGACTGCCGCTACTGGGTCGAGCACGGCAGCTATCCGCCGGACGAGATCGCGGCCCGGTTTCATCACCGGTTGGTGTGGATTCATCCCTTCCCGAACGGCAATGGCCGTCATGCGCGGCTGGCCACCGACCTGCTGTCGGCAGGGCTTGGCTGGCCGCGCTTTTCATGGGGCCGCATCAATCTGGTCGACGCCGGCGAGACCCGCCGGGCCTATGTTGCGGCACTGCGTGCCGCTCACGGCCATGAGATTCAGCCCTTGCTGGAGTTTGTGCGGGCCTGAACTGCGGCTTCCTTCTCGGCCGCTGGCTGTAAAGCCCGGCGATGCCGGCAGGGCTACCTCCGCGTATCAGCCCGAACTTAGATCATCATTTGGCTATGGTGCAACCTGTCTAATACTTGCTAATCAATCCAAGCAAGATGTTGTAAACCCAATTTTTTACTGACTTCCAAGATCATTTCGCGGATTTCCGCATTCGTCGTTTTTCCGGTTTCCATCAGTACGGCAGCGTACGGAATTCCCGCCTCGATCCGATACGCGCGCTCAAAGACCGATATGAGGATCGATTTCCATTCCCTGCTGTTACCCCAGCAGATGATCCGGCCATCGGGAAGCTGACGGCCATGCGGCTTGTCGTAGGACTTAATGAAGGACGCGTCGCCTTGCTCCATGCCTATGGCGAGCAGCACTTGCCCCCAGCCATCCTGCAACCGGGATCTGAGATACGGTTTGAGTAGCGAATCCTTGATGTACACACGGACTTTCCTCGCATCCATGAAATGGGAAAGGACTCCGCCCACCTCCTTGTCCTTTGTCCAGTTCTCATACCAGGTGGTGCGCTCGGCGTCCGAAATTCTGGGCCAGTCCAGCTCATCCGCCTTGGCCCAGATTTTCTGACGAATACGATCCCTGATATCGGTTGGCAGCGCCGCGCTCATTGGACCGCTCCTGGTGGGACAGGCATGGGAAAGTTGAACTCCGGCAGCTCCAATCTCGCGTCCCCCTCTCGATTGAAAAGGTCCGCCTGGTCCAAGAGCCACTCGAACATGAAGTGGCCGGCACCTTGGTCGGAAAACTGAACCACGCGCTCCACCAGATCGAGTCGCTCCACATCTCCCGTAATTGACTTCTGGAGATCAATGACCTCGGAAATTCGGCGTAGATCGCTTACAAAGTCGAGTACGACAACCTTTTTCTTGTTCGGCGCCAAACGCAAGCCTCGACCAAGCTGCTGAACAAAAATGCGTCGGCTGTGGGTGACTCGCATGAACGCCAGCATGTCCACATCCGGCACGTCCACACCCTCGTTGAAGATGTCTACAGTCGTCACCGCGTTGATGGTCCCGCGCCGCAAACCGGCCATGGTTTTTTCACGCTCACGGGGCTCCATTTCCCCAGTGATGAACGCGGACTTGAATCCGTACAGACGCAACATCGCGGCGAAGGTTTTCGCGTGTTCAACGCCCGCGCAAAACACAATGACACTGCGGCGCTCCTCGGTCTTGAACGTGTCCGCGATGACACGCGCCGCCTCCTCGTCGCGTGTTGGGATCAGCAGTCGAGTGTTCAATTCCTTAAGTGAATATTCATGCCTCGACTGCTTTCGAACGAACTCCCAATCAATGTTGTCCGCCAGCAGGCGGTAGTCCGCCTCGCAAAGGAAACCTCGACGCAGTCCCTCGTCAATACCGATCTTCGCGACGGGTTGTCCGAGAATAGTGTCGATGTCGAAGCGATCGCCCCGCCATGGCGTAGCCGTCGCTCCACCCACCATGGGCGCGGCGAGATCGTCGATCACGCGACGGAAGCTTTCCGAGCCGATATGGTGAGCCTCGTCCACCCATACGAGGCCGAACTGGGGCAACGTCCCCAACCGCGGTAGAACGCTCTGAACCGTCGCGAAAGTGATGCCATCCCAGAACGTCGGCTGTTCGCCGCCCACCAGAAGATGGCTGGGGATGCTCTTCGGTAGTTGCTGCCAAAATTCACGCTGAAGTTGTTCGACCAGTTCGCGCTTGTCGGCGAGAACCAATATCCGCCCGGAATCGATTACGCCATCCCGAAGGAGCTGCGCCGTTGTTTCGGCCATCACCACCGTCTTCCCCAAGCCGGTGGCGAGAACCAATTGACCCCGACCTGTTTCCCGAAGCGCAGCGCCAAGACGCTGAACACAATCATCCTGGTAATCGCGCAGATCACGCCGAGCCCTCGGGTACTCCGGGCTGCGTCGCATCATTTCGATCAACGTGCCCGGCGGCAGTGGTTCGATGCGGATGCCAAGACGCCCCCATCGGTCAATCGCCGTGTTCAGCGCTGGCCCGAAAGCGCGAGATGTCGCTATCGCCAGCCTATCCGCCTCATAGTAACGTGACGCCTCAACCACTTCGTCAACCGCATGGGGGTCGGGATAGCTATCACTGGTGAACTTGCACTGGATAACCCAGAGCTGCCCATTCTTAACTCCCAGAACATCGGCGCCACGGTCCCCCGACCCGCCGACGATGCGAACATCCTCAAAGGCGTTCTGCACCAGAAGTCGAGCGACATCACGCTCAAAGGCGCGCCAGGAACCACTCAGGAGTCGTCGTGAATCGAGGAAGTAGCCCTCCATGTCACATGTTTCCGTCCGACCCAAGAATGCGGACGGAAAGAGTCGCGCGAATCAATTCATCACGATCGCATCGGTCAAGATCGCGTGGGCTCTGTGAAGCCAACCAAACAGCATCCGCCAAATATGCGTCGTATCGTTCGATCACCCGGTCACGAGCTTCCGCGTTAACTTTCTCATCGCCGTAATCCAAGCTCGCATATGGCTGCGCCCAGAACTTGCCATCGAAAAACAACTCTGAGTGCTGACGCACAAAGGCCCGAATGTCGGCGGCTTCGGCGTATGCAAGGAACTCGCCGGAGTCGATCACCGCCTGCACGCCCGATATACCCGCCGACGCCAGCTTGCGACGAATACTGTCCTGCGCGGATTGCGGCAATCCTCCGAACAACGAACCAAACATGCTCGCGTCGCCAATGGGTCCAATGGATTGAGCGATTTCCCTAAGTGCCGCGTCGGCGAACGCAATGATGCTCTTGGGATCAAGTTTCGTGTCATCGGCGTACTCGCCTCGGAAATCCGCCAGAATGGTGGCGAATATCGCCGAGTCAGGACTTGTGTCTCGAAGGAACTCATAAGTCTTGAACGCGAGTTCGCAGAGTACCGCGTCCATTGGCGTCATCGTCACGGAACGAAACACCGGATGATCGGGATCGAAGAGAAATAGGAATGTGCGTGTGCCCGGATCCTCGATTTTCAGAATCCAGGGCGACTTGCGCGGCAGATCCGGATCGTTCGCCGTCACCACAAATGCCTCAACCGTGAATTCGACCTTGAGCAGAGGATGCTTGTACACGCGGGACAGCTCATGCAACTTCTGACGAACCGGAAGCACAGCGGTTTCCGTCTTATACGGACCACTCGCTGGTTCGCGCGCCTTGTTGTTCGTGCCGCCCGCATCGGATGCCGAATCACCCACATCAAGAAAGCCATCGGGAGCCGCCGGTGCCGCCGAGCCTGGCCCGGTGGCGGTCGGGGTTGCGCCCACAATTCCACGATCCTCCTCCTCCACCAGCGCGTACCACTTCTCATCCGTTTGGTATTCGGGATCACCCTTGTTGAACAAGTCGGCCATTTCCATAGCGCGTTCGTTGTTCTTGACCGCGAGAATCCGAGACCAACGTCCAGTCTTGCCCTGAGGACTGCTGCGGCGGAAAGCTTGGAACAGACGATACAACGGCGCATCCGGGGGCTCGTACCCCAAGGCGCGAGCTTTCTGCGGCTGCAACGGCCCATCCCCGCGGATTAGGGTCACCATTTCCGCCCAGGACGTGTCATCTCGTTCGAACCGGTCCTTGGTGTAACTCACCCGACAATGATCAAGATGTACCTCGCCGATAAATCGCCCTCTATTGCGCTGATCGTCGATCGGATATTCGCGTTCAGGTCTCTCGCCTCCGGACCAAACAAACAAGTCCTTGTTCTGAACTTCGATGACCCGACCGTTCCGAACGATATCTACGCCAAAGTCCTCTTCGTGCATGTAACGCTGCAACCCCACCCAACCATGCAGCCGACGCTTGACCTCGATTGTCTTGCAGTCCGGGCCAGCGGTCGGGCAGCCTTGTTGCCCTGAAAAGGAAATCATGCATGTCAAACAATAGTGGCGTGAAGGGAGCGTGTAATCGAAACTTTCCACGGCGTGGACCGGCTTTCCATCGCTCCCTTGCACAGACCGGTCCGGGTCCCAGTGACATGGGCGCTTCGCCTGAACGTTCTGGCCATTGAGTTGCAAAGTGAACGAGTTTTCCTTGGACAGGAGGAGTGGCGCGTAGACCCGCGCCAACTGTCTGCGAATCTTTTGATGATTGGCGTTTTTCGCAAAGTACAGACGCTGATCCGCTTTGAGCTGAAGAATCTTGATTTCCGTCCCGTGCGCTGAAGGATCGGGCTTCGGCCTGGTGAGGCGTGGCGTGTGATAACTCCGAGTGCGACGCAACTCATTGAGGTCAATCCGCAAGCCCGTCCATTCCTGATCTCCGGCGCGCGTCGCATAAACCTCGGTGACCATGCCCAGGCGCGCGGTGGCGATATTGAAACCCATGCCGAAAAGGCCAAGGTTGTCCAAAGGATTGTTTCCGCTCCAACCGGCCCGAACCGCCCTCTCCAACTGTTCGATTGTCATACCGGGACCGTTGTCCCGGATTGCCACTGTGGCATCGGCCCGATCCTGCGTGGGCAAACTGATCGACACGCACGGTGAGTCAACTGGCTCTCCAGCGCGATGCGAATTGATAAAGGCATCCACACCGTTGTCAATTAGTTCCGCTAGACATTTCCATTGGTCGAGATTGATCTCGCCAAGAATCTGGAGAACACGGGGATCGGGAGTCAGATCGAAGTCGTTGGCCATGTCAGTCCTTGTCCGTTTAGCAATTCGTGATTCGAGTTTGATTCGCGCACGCGTCCAAACTTGCCGCCACGGAACGAGCCACCACCTCCGCCAACCTCACCGGAACGGCGTTGCCGAGCTGACGCATGGTTTGACTCCATGAGCCTCGGAACTCATATTCGTCTGGGAAGGTTTGCAGTCGCGCGGCTTCCCGAACCGTGAAATAACGAACCGAGCCGTCATCCTTCACGAACATGTTTTCGCCGCCTGGAA
Source organism: Pseudomonadota bacterium (assembly GCA_021791235.1). The sequence continues at coordinate 4,545 of JAJYXA010000521.1, read as the reverse complement.
CACCGTGGTATCCGGCCTTCAGCGTTTTAGACGGCTCATCCAGGGCGCTCCCCGTGTGGCCCACGTAGGTTCTAGCCCCCGGGGTGAACACGTGGTTTGAAATTCCGTGATCTCGATCGGACTCCGGATCGGGAAGGTTGCTCAACGCGTCGCGGGTTGTTCGCCAACGGTCAAGCGTTAGCAAGCGGGGCGCGGTACGCAAGAGTTCGACACGTTTCACATACCGTGGCGGGATTTCCGGCCTCCATCTGCGACTAATGCCGTGCTCATCCCAATAGGCGCCATCAATCCATTTCGAAATTAGTAGCGCATCCTCGGAATGCGTCGGCTCTGGAAAAGACCATCGCGCGCCAATATCGGAACGAAAACCGACAAGAAACACTCGTTGTCGTTTCTGCGGCACGCCATAGTCCGCGGCATTCAACACGTCGAACAACACGTTGTACGTCGCCGCTCCCTTGTTGGAGGAATGATGCTGTTCCAGACGCGCACGGTGTTGCATCCAATTCTCGCCTTTGCGCCGTGACAATTCCGGGTACTGCAGTTGCAGATGGATGTACGAAAAATAAGAGGCGAAGCTCTTGCGTGTGAGCCCTTTGACATTCTCGAAAATGAACGCCTTCGGCATCAACTCCCGCACCGCACGGACCGCCTCGGGGAACATGTTTCTATCGTCACGCTGGCCCCGATGCTTGCCACCCATCGAAAACGGTTGGCATGGAGGGCCTCCGGAAACCACTGCAACATCTTGACCGAGGGAACCAAAATCGAAGCTCCGCGCATCAAGCTCATGCACCGGCCAACCTTCCACCGCGTGGGCATGGTGACGTTGATTCTCACGGAACGTCTCACATGCGTCGTGATCCCATTCAACGACAGCCGCGTGTTGAAACCCGGCGTTCGCCATGCCTATGGCGAGACCTCCCGCACCGGCGAACAATTCGACGCTACGCATCGAGAAACCCCCTTATTCTTGTCTTAAGCCGAGCGATATCGCTCAACTCGCATTCCCAAATCGTCAGCACATCCCAGCCCGCGTCACGAAGCGCGTTCTCATTCTTCATGTCACGCTGCCGGTTTGCTTCGAGCTTGGGAATCCAGAAGTCCTGACGAGATTTTGGCAGTCTGGCCAACGCGCACCCCGCGTGCCTGTGCCAAAAGCAACCATGGACGAATACAACCTTCTTGCGAGCGCGAAACACCAAATCGGGCTTGCCCGGTAGATTCTTCACGTGCAAGCGATATCGATAGCCCATCGCGTGAACAATTCGTCGAACCGTCATTTCCGGCTTGGTATCGCTTGAATGTACTCGCCCCATAATTTCTGAGCGACGTGCCGGAGTGACGCTGTCCATAGCTGTGTATTGCGCCGCTTGCCGGCACTATAGCGAGTCCTAAATTTCTAAACGTCCAGGTTCCGCACCCCCAGCGCATTCGTCTCAATGAAGTTCCGCCGCGGCTCCACCTCGTCGCCCATCAGCGTGGTGAAAATCTGGTCGGAGGAAATCACGTCCTCGATCTGCACCTTCATCAGCCGGCGCACCTTGGGGTCCATGGTGGTTTCCCACAGCTGCTCGGGGTTCATTTCGCCCAGGCCCTTGTAGCGCTGGATGCTCATGCCGCGTTTGACTTCGGCGAGGTACCAGTCCATCGCTTCGCGGAAGCTCGCGACCGGGGCTTCCTTTTCGCCGCGCTTGGCGCGGGCGCCGAGGCCGATGAGGTCGCGCAGCAGGTCGCCGACCTTGACGAGCTGGTTGTAGTCGCCGGTCTCCAGCAGATCGGCTTCGAGGAAGCTGAGGTGCACGTTGCCGTGGGCATGGCGGGTGATGCGAAGGCGGTGGCTGTCGGTCTCGCCGATGTACTCGGCTGCGACCTCGAATTTCTGCGGATCCAGCGCCGCGCCGAGGCTGGCCTCGGCCAGCATGGCCGCGCCGCTGTCGGCCAGGCTCAGACGCGGGATGCGCATCAGGGCCTGCAGCACGTCGTCCGGCAGCAGGCGGGCCAGGCGTTCGCTCACCGCCTCGGCGAGGAAATATTCGCGCGCCAGGGTTTCCAGCGCGTCTCCCATGATCGGCATGGCGCCGTCCATCGGCGTCAGTTCGGCGTCCTTCATCGCCTCGGCCATCAAATGCTCCTTCAGCGCGTGCTCGTCCTTGATGTAGCGTTCGGTGCGGCCGTGCTTGACCTTGTACAGCGGCGGCTGGGCGATGTAGATGTGGCCGCGCTCGACCAGTTCGGGCATCTGGCGGTAGAAGAAAGTCAGCAGCAGGGTGCGGATGTGGGCGCCGTCGACGTCGGCGTCGGTCATGATGATGATGCGGTGGTACCTGAGCTTGTCGGGATTGTAGTCGTCCTTGCCGATGCTGGTGCCGAGCGCGGTGATGAGGGTGGCGATTTCCTGGCTGCCGATGACCTTGTCGAAGCGCGCGCGCTCGACGTTGAGGATCTTGCCCTTGAGCGGCAGGATGGCCTGGAATTTACGGTCGCGGCCCTGCTTGGCGGAGCCGCCGGCGGAATCGCCCTCGACCAGGTAGATTTCGCTGAGCGACGGATCTTTTTCCTGGCAGTCGGCGAGCTTGCCCGGCAGGCCGAGGCCGTCCATCACGCCCTTGCGGCGGGTGATTTCGCGCGCCTTGCGCGCGGCCTCGCGGGCGCGTGCGGCGTCGACGATCTTGGCGCACAGGAGCTTGGCATCGTTGGGGTTTTCCAGCAGGAATTCGGCGAGTTTCTGGCCGACGACTTCCTGCACCACCGGCTGCACTTCGCTCGACACCAGCTTGTCCTTGGTCTGGCTGGAGAACTTGGGCTCCGGCACTTTCACCGACAGCACGCAGGTGAGGCCTTCGCGCATGTCGTCGCCGGTGGTTTCGACCTTGGCCTTCTTGGCCACCTCGTTTTCCTCGATGTACTTGTTCAGCACCCGCGTCATCGCCATGCGCAGGCCGGTGAGGTGGGTGCCGCCGTCGCGCTGCGGAATGTTGTTGGTGAAGCACTGCACGGTTTCGGAATAGCTGTCGTTCCACTGCATGGCGACTTCGATCGTCATGCCGTCCTTTTCACCGACGGCATGGAAAATCTTCGGGTGCAGCACCGATTTCACCCGGTTCATGTAGTCGACGAAGCCCTTGACGCCGCCGGAGTGGGCGAAGTTTTCGCTCTTGCCGTCGCGGTGGTCGATCAGTTCGATCTTCACCCCGTTGTTGAGGAAGGACAGTTCGCGGATGCGCTTGGCGAGGATGTCGAAGTGGTACTCGACGGTGCCGAAGATTTCCTCGTCGGCCAGGAAGTGCACTTCGGTGCCACGGCCTTCGGTCTCGCCGACGACCTGCATCGGCGAGACTTCGACGCCGTTCTGGATTTCGATCGGGCGGTCGAGCACCTTGCCCCGGTGGAAGGTCATCGCGTATTTCTTGCCGTCGCGGCGCACGACCAGCTTCAGCCACTTCGACAGGCCGTTGACGCAGGACACGCCGACGCCGTGCAGGCCGCCCGACACCTTGTAGCTGTTCTGGTTGAACTTGCCGCCGGCGTGCAGCACGGTCATCACGATTTCGGCCGCGCTGCGCTTGGGTTCGTGCTTGTCGTCGAACTTGATGCCGACCGGAATGCCGCGCCCGTTGTCGGAAATGGAAATCGAGTTGTCGGGGTGGATGATGACCTTGATGTCGTCGCAGTAACCGGCCAGCGCCTCGTCGATGGCGTTGTCCAATACCTCGAACACCATATGGTGCAGGCCGGTGCCGTCGGAGGTGTCGCCGATGTACATGCCGGGGCGCTTGCGCACGGCTTCCAGGCCTTCCAGTTGCTGGATGCTGTCTTCGTCGTAGCCGCCGTTCGCGTTGTCGGGCTTGTCGCTCATGGTGTTCCTGTCGGTTGTTGCTAGGGGTCTACTGCAAAGCTGCGTCGGGAAACGCAACTCAGTTGTCACCCCGGCGAAAGCCGGGGTCCGGTTGCCTGTATTCCGCGTGGGCTTCGCCCACCCTACCCACCTTCGCATTGGCCGTAGGGTGGGCGAAGCCCACGCCGTCCGGCGGTAGGCTGGATTCCGGCGTGCACCCGCAAGGGGTAGGCCGTGGTTGTAAAACCGCTGAAGCGGCAACAAACACGCTCCGCCGGAATGACGCTATGAACTGGTTCTGCATGTGTCAGATCCGCATCGGCATCACGACGTACTTGAAGCCGGGTTCGCCTTCGCTGGTGAGCAGCATGCTGCTGTTGGCGTCGCCCAGCGACAGCGTGATTTCGTCGGTGTTGACCGCGCCGAGGCCGTCGAGCAGGTAGGTGACGTTGAAGCCGACGTCCAGCGGATCGCCGTTGTAGCTGACCTCGATTTCGTCGGCCGCCTCTTCCTGCTCGTTGTTGTTGCAGACGATGCCAAGCGTGTTCTCGCTCATCACCAGACGCACGCCGCGGAATTTCTCGTTCGACAGGATCGCCGCGCGCTGCAGCGCCTGCATCACGCTCTGGCGGTTGGCCTTGAGGTGGCGCGGCTGGTTGGCCGGGATCACGCGCTGGTAGTCGGGGAATTTGCCGTCGACCACCTTG
>JAJYXA010000105.1 GCA_021791235.1 Pseudomonadota bacterium | reverse complement strand
GGCATGAGCAAAGACTGGGCGCGCTACACCCCCCCGCACTAGGGGTTGCCGGCGGCAGTTCGGTTTGCCTTAAACCCACCTCTCGATTAGAATGCGCGGCTCTCGGAGAGGTGGATGAGCGGTTTAAGTCGCACGCCTGGAAAGCGTGTTCAGGATAATATCCTGACGGGGGTTCGAATCCCCCCCTCTCCGCCACACGCAATTCGACCACGCTGAACTTCATGCCGAAACATGCCTACCACGGCAGACTGTCCGTGGTCGTACCCGTCAAGAACGAGCAGGACAACGTCGAGCCGCTGGTGCGCGAAATCGCGGCGGCGCTGTCCGGCAACACCACGTTCGAAATCATCTACGTCGACGACGGCAGCACCGACGCCACCCAGGCACGGCTGCAGGCGCTGAAGGCCGAATTCCCGATGCTGCGGGTGATCCGCCACCGTGAATCCTGCGGGCAGAGCCGGGCGGTGACGACGGGGGTGACTGCGGCGCGCCACGAGTGGATCGCCACCCTCGACGGCGACGGCCAGAACGACCCGGCCGACATTCCGGCGCTGCTGGCCAAACTGGCCGATCCCTCGCAGCCCGCCAACCTGGAACTGCTGGCAGGCTGGCGGGCCCGGCGCAACGACACCTTCCTGCGCCGCATTTCCTCGAAAATCGCCAACGGCGTGCGTTCGCGCCTGCTGCGCGACAACACGCCGGACACCGGCTGCGGCCTCAAGCTGTTCGCCCGCGAAACCTTTCTGCAACTGCCCAACTTCGATCACATGCACCGCTTCCTGCCGGCGCTGGTGATGCGCAACGGCGGCGCCGTGGTGTCGGTTCCGGTGCACCACAGGGCGCGCGAACGCGGCAGCTCAAAATACGGCGTGCACAACCGGCTGTGGGTGGGCATCGTCGACCTGTTCGGCGTCGCCTGGCTGCAGCGGCGGGTGCGCCTGCCGGCGATCGAGCCCGATTCCGATCTCTGATGCGGCCTGAATGAAAGCGCGCGTCATCCTCAAGGGCCTGGCGCTGATGCTGAGCCTGGCGCTGCTGGGCTATCTGTTCAACGCCAGCGAGCTGGGCAGCAGCGTCAACGAGGCCTGGATCGATGCGCGGGTGCGCGGCCACGGGATCAATGGCGCGCTGCTGTTCCTGCTGATGGGCGGGCTGTTCACCGCGATCGGCCTGCCGCGCCAGATCATCGCGTTTCTCGGCGGCTACGCGTTCAATATTGCACTCGGCACGCTGCTCGGCACGCTGGCTGCGCTCGTTGGATGCATGCTGAGCTTTGCCTACGCGCGCTTCTTCGGCAAGGGCCTGTTGCGCGCGCGGCTGGGCGAGCGCGCCGGCCGTTTCGACCGCTTCATCCACGAGCACCCGTTTTCCATGACGGTGCTGATCCGCCTGCTGCCGGTGGGCAGCAACCTGCTGACCAATCTGGCGGCGGGCATTTCCAGCATCCGCCCCGCGCATTTCTTCGCCGGTACCCTGCTCGGCTATCTGCCGCAGACGCTGGTGTTCGCGCTGGTCGGCAGCGGGGTGCATATCGCACCGGCCTTGAAGCTCGCGCTGGCCATCGGCCTGTTCCTGGTCTCGGGCGCGCTGGGGGCGTATCTATACCGCCGTTTCCGGCACGGCCAGAGCCTCGACGACAAGGTCGATGCCGCGCTCGACGAAGCTGAACTCACCTCATGAATCCACGACACAATCCTGATTCCGCCGGGCGCGGCCCCTTGCTGCTGAGCCTGCTGCTGCTGGCGGCGCTGACCGCGGTGGCACTGCTGGCACGGCCGCTGACGCCGATCGACGAAACACGCTACGTCAGCGCGGCGTGGGAAATGTGGCTGCGAGGCGATTTTCTGGTGCCGTTCAAGAACGGCGAACCCTACAGCCACAAGCCGCCGTTCATGTTCTGGATGTTCCACGCCGGCTGGGCGCTGTTCGGCGTCAACGAGTGGTGGCCGCGACTGGTGCTGCCGCTGTTTTCCGCCGGTGCGCTGCTGCTTACGTATTCGTTGGCCCGCCGCCTGTGGCCGCAGCATGCCGGCCTCGGCGGACAGGCTGCACTGGTGCTGGCGAGCGCGCTGCTGTGGATCGTGTTTTCCACTGCCGTCATGTTCGACGTGATGCTGGCGTTCTGGGTGCTGTTCGGCATGCACGGCGTGCTTGCCGCCGCTGACGGCAAACGGCGCGGCTTCGTCATGCTGGGCATTGCGATCGGCATGGGCGTGCTGACCAAGGGGCCGGTCATCCTGCTGCATCTGCTGCCGATCGCCGCGCTGGCGCCGTGGTGGAATCCCGGCCTCCAATGGCGCCGCTGGTTCGGCGGGGTGGCGCTGGCGGTGCTGCTCGGTGCCGCCAGCGCGCTGGCGTGGGCGATTCCGGCCGGCATGGCGGGCGGCGAGGCATATCGCAACGCGATTTTCTGGGGCCAGACCGCCGACCGCATGGTCGAGTCCTTTGCCCACCGGCGGCCGTTCTGGTGGTATCTGCCGCTGCTGCCGCTGATGCTGTTTCCGTGGTTTGCCTGGCCAGGCTTGTGGAAGGCGCTGGCGCGACAGCGGCGTGCCGGGCTGGATCGCGGCATGCGCTTTTGCCTGGCCTGGATGCTGCCAGTGTTCGTCGCGTTTTCCTTCATCAGCGGCAAGCAGCCGCATTACCTAGTGCCGCTGTTTCCGGCGTTTGCGCTGCTGACGGCGCGCGTGCTGGCCGGGCGAGCGGAGTTCCGCGTCGGTTTGCCCGCCTTGCTGGCGGCAGCGCTGGGTGTGACGTTGGTCCTGGCTGGCAGTGGGAAGATCGCGGCGGTCTACGAACAGGTGGCTGCGCTGCCGCCGCTGTGGCCGGGCGCGCTGCTGGTGCTGCTGGCCTTGGCCGCCTGGCTGGCCGGGCGCCGCGGCATGTCACCTATAGTAAATCTGGCGCTGCTGGGGGCGGCTACGCTGGCATTGGTGCAACTGGCTGCACTGCGTTCGATCGAGCCGCTGTACGACGTCAAGCCGATGGCGCTGGCGATCAAACAGGTGCAGGACGAAGGCGGGACCGTGGCGAATGCCGCCACCTACCACGCGCAATACCAGTTTCTCGGCAGGCTCGAAACCCCGCTGGTCGAACTGCGCGGCGCGGAAGTGGCGCCCTGGCTGGCGGCGCATCCGCAAGCGTATGCGG